>JAGCVR010000128.1 GCA_017962285.1 Muribaculaceae bacterium
AGTATAACAGCGATGTGAAGTTCCAGATTAGTTTCCGTCAGCGTCTGACCAAGTCGATACTTCCGTTCCACAGCCACCTCTTTCTGAGCTATTCCCAGAAGGCCATGTGGAACATATTTGAGGAATCCTTGCCGTTCCATGACCTGAACTTCAATCCGGGCATTGGTATTCAAGGACTTATTATCAGTAAGGGAAAACTCATGGGAAATGCCACCATAATGGTGGAGCATGAGTCGAACGGCCGCGACGGTGAAGCTTCGCGCAGCTGGAATAAAGTGTCGTTTGCAGGTTCGCTGATTGTTGACCCTCGCCTGATGGTTCACGCCAAGACGTGGATTCCCATCATCGATGGTCAGCAGAACAAGGACATTCTCAAGTATTGCGGAATATTCCAGGCGGGAGCGCAGTTTGTCTCGAACAACAAGCGCTGGGTTGCCGACGTAACCTTCGTGAAGCGCAAGGGTTGGAATTTCAGTTTCAATACGATAGTTAACGTGGGTTTCCGCATCCGCAAGAAAGACAACCAGTTCATCATGCTTCATTTCTACGACGGCTACGGCGAGAACCTTCTCGACTATAACAAGTACCACTGCCGGTTGCGCGTAGGTCTGCTTATCCGCCCCACGTTCTTCAGCGATTTCTAAATCATTCCATCAATGAAAAGTGTCCGTTTCTTGACAGTGTTGGTGTTGTGCTGCATGTGGCAGGTCTCGCCCGGGCAGGAATTGTATCCAGCCCTGGAGACCACACCTGTTGCCGTGGTTCAGGAGGATGAGGACTCTGTGTATCATCTGAATGAACCGTTGCAGATCGACTCACTGACCTATCAGGAAATAGAAGGCACTGGCATGGTATCTGCCGACACTACTCAGGTGAAACGCAAATGGTGGCGTGAAATGAAGCACGGCAAGGTGAACTTCGACGATGAGACGATGGGTTATCCCAAGTTCCTGAAATTCTGCTGGAAACTCTACAAGTGGGGCGACCGGGCGTTCAACAGCTACGACTGCTCTTATGTGACGAGTACCGGCAAGAACTGGAAACTTTTCATGAAAAGCAACAACTGGATGGACACATACGTGGGCAAACATTCCGACAACATCAAGATGGTGATGAACAGCAATCTGGTGTCGAATATCGGTGTGAATCTGTCGTTTATGGCAGTGAGTCTGGGATATTCGGTGAGCATAAGCAATCTGCTCAGCAGCGGCAAAGTGTCGAAGAAAGCCGATTTCTCCTTCACTTGCGCCCGGTTCACAGCCGATGCCTACTACATTGAGAACAACAACAAACTCAACGTGTACTATACCGACAAGAGTGTGAGTAATGAGCGCCAGAAGTTCAAGCAGTCAGGTGTGAGCCGCAAGGCACTGGCACTGACGGCATACTATTTCTTCAACAACAGGCGTTATGCTCAGGCGGCGGCATACTGTTTCTCGAAGTATCAGAAGCGCAGTGCGGGTTCGTGGCTGGCGGGTCTGAGCATTCAGCACTACGACGTGAAATTTGATGTGGAGCAGATGTCGGAAGCCGCACGTGAATACATTCACACTCAGGATGATGCACCGAGAATTCTCTACAACGACTATTGCGTTCTCTTCGGTTATGCCCACAACTGGGTGCTGGGACGCAAATGGCTGCTTAACATCACTCTCACTCCCTACCTTGGATACCGCTACAACATAAAGCCGCGTTACGGGGAGAATGCCAGTGCCCTGTCGCTTAACCTGCGCGGCCGCTTCGGCGTGGTGTATAATCACAGGCAGTTCTTTCTCGGTATCCAGGGTTATGCCGACCATCACCGCTACAAGACGAGCGACACGCATCTGTACAATTCCATCATTGACATGTCGATTCTTTGCGGTGTGAGATTCTGATAATATTAATTATTGATTAAACATATAAATGTATTCTTGACTATGAAAAAAATCATGACTCTTTTGGCTGCTGTTCTGGTAGTAACATTCAGCGCCAAGGCCGACCACGACCAGATTATCAATTTTAACCAACGGCTCCAGACGGCGCAGACTCTCCTCAAGCAACATTTTGCCGGCACGGTGCCCCTTGTCATTACCATGGACTGGGACGATTACACAATCGTATATGACAGTGGAGAGAGTGTGGAATTCGACAAGGAGGGCAACTGGAAGGAATTTGACTGCCGTACTTCGCAGGTGCCGTCGGCATTGATTCCCGAGGAAATCAAGAAGCACATCCGTGCCACGTTCCCCGGTACCACAATCCTTGATTTGGACCGTAACCGTCTTGGCTATGAGGTGAAACTCAACAATGGTCTGGAGGTGGAGTATGACCGTAACTTCCAGGTTATTGACATTGACGATTGACAGCCAACGGCACAGATAACGAGATCAGATGATGGTGAGCCAAGTTTCAGGCGCGCCATCATTTTTTTTGTGATTCTGCCAAAAAAAGACAAGGAAACACTTGTTTCCACAGAAATATGATTGTAAATTTGTGGAGAAATTATCAGATTATTAACCATTTCAACTCTTGACTATGAAAAAAATCATGACTCTTTTGGCTGCTGTTCTGGTAGTAACATTCAGCGCCAAGGCCGACCACGACCAGATTATCAATTTCAATCAGCTGCCCCAGACGGCGCAGACTCTCCTCAAGCAACATTTTGCCGGCAAGGTGCCCCTTGTAGTCACCATGGACTGGGACGATTACACAATCGTATATGACAGTGGAGAGAGAGTGGAATTCGACAAACAGGGCAACTGGAAAGAATTTGACTGTCGTTCTTCGCAGGTGCCGTCGGCATTGATTCCCGAACAAATCAAGATGCACGTCAATGCCACGTTCCCCGGTACCACAATCATTGATTTGGACCGCAGCCGTCGTGGCTATGAGGTGAAACTCAACAACGGTCTGGAGGTGGAGTATAACCGCGCGTTCCAGGTGGTTGACATCGACGATTGACACAGAAAACGAATAGGGTGATGGTGTGCCAAGTTTAAGGCGCGCCATCATTTTTTTTGTGATTCTACCAAAAAAAGACAAGGAAACACTTGTTTCCATAGAGATATGATTGTAAATTTGTGGAGAAATTTTCATATTCTTAATCAGTTTTTCAATGTCTGTTTGGATTATCTTTAAGCTGCTGGGTTCTCTCGCTCTCCTCATGTTCGGTATGAAGTCCATGAGCGACAGCTTGCAGAAAATGGCAGGACCTCAGTTGCGCCATGTCCTTGGCGCGATGACCACGAACCGTTTTACGGGAGTTCTCACGGGTATGCTCATCACGGCATCGGTGCAGTCGAGTACCGCCACCACCGTGATGACCGTGTCGTTTGTAAATGCCGGTCTGCTGACGCTTGCACAGGCCATCTCGGTCATCATGGGAGCCAATATCGGAACCACTCTCACGGCATGGATCATGTCGGCAGGATTCTCTTTCGATATCACCAATTTCGTGTATCCGGCATTCCTGCTCGGCATCGTTCTCATTTACCTGAGGAAATACCGCATTATCGGCGACTTCCTATTCGGTCTGGCATTCCTTATCCTGGGACTGGGGACTCTTAAAATGACAGGGACGGATCTGCAGCTCGGCGAGAATCAGGCAGTCCTCGCCTTCTTCTCATCGTTTGACCCCGACTCTTTCCTGACTACAATCATATTCCTGCTGCTGGGTGGCGTACTCACGTTCTGCGTGCAGTCGTCGGCAGCCGTGATGGCCATCACCATGATATTGTGTTCCACCGGAGCACTGCCCATCTATCAGGGCATAGCGCTTGTCTTGGGAGAGAATATCGGTACCACCATCACATCGAATCTCGCAGCATTAAGTGCCAATATCCAGGCGCGTCGCGCTGCCTTTGCGCACCTGTTCTTCAACGTGTTTGGCGTGATATGGGTCCTCATAGTGTTCAAGCCGTTTGTCAACTTTGCATGTGGGCTCGTGGGACTTGACCCGACTGCCGACACGCTCGAGCTGACCCGGCTCTCTTTCGCACTTGCTGCGTTCCACACCGCATTCAACGTCACCAACACCGCCATTCTCATTGGTCTTATTCCCATTATTGAGAAATTCGTTTGTTGGGTGCTTCCGTCGAAGGCGCAGGACAGCGAGGAGGAATTTACCCTGCGCTTTATCCAGGGCGGTATCATGCGCACTCCGGAAATCGCCGTGTTCCAGGCTCAGCGCGAGGTGGGACGCTATGGAGAGCAGACCCAGAACATGTTCAAACTCGAGCGCGAGTTGCTTGAGACTTCCGACAACGACAAGTTCGACAAGGCCTACGATTATATTGAAAAACTGGAGTCGCGCTCCGACAAGATGGAGATGGAAATCGCACGCTATCTTGAGGCTGTCAGCGACGCTCATCTGAGCGATGAGACCAAGGCGAAAATCCGTGCAATGCTCCGTATGATAAATGAAATTGAGAGCGTTGGCGACTCGTGCCTGACTCTGGCGCGAATAATCCGGCACCGTCATGCCGGCAGCGAGGACTTCACACAAGATCAGTATGCCGCCATCAAGCAAATGATGGATCTCAACGACGAGTCCCTTACGCAAATGAACTATATGATGACCACCGAGCGTGAGGTTCTCTCTATCGACAAGATGAGCTATCTGGAGAACAAGACCAACAGCCTCCATGACCAGCTCAAGCACGAAAGCATAGAGGATGTGAACAATCACGTCTATTCCTATCGCATCAGTACCATGTACCTGGACCTTATAGGCGAGTGCGAGAAACTTGGGAACTATGTGCTTAACGTGGCTGAAGCACGCCTGATGATACCAAAGGACGCTTAACAACCTCGATATAACTGCGAAATTGCATAAAAATCGGCCGATTTTATTGGTCGTGTAAAAGAAATATTATAATTTTGCAACGTAATTTGTGGTAATCGAGGCGACGTGTGTCGCCAAGATGCAAGGGAATCCGGTGAAAATCCGGGACTGTACCTGCAGCTGTAATCCTCACAAATGCTCAATTTGACTATTTGCCACTGGTTGATGATAAGACTGGGAAGGCTGAATTGAGCGGAGGGAAGTCAGAAGACCTGCCATGAGTTATAAACAAGACACGACGTTCACTCAGGAATAAGTGCGACGGATTTAATGAAGAAAAAGTTTAAGATAGCGGCTATGATGTGGCTGTGTGTGTCTATGACACTCACCGCCCAGACCGACACCCTGCAGACAGCATTGCCCGAGGTGGTTGTTACCGGCACCGGAACGGAACATCTGCTCAAGAACGCGCCGGTTCAGACCGAGGTCATTACAAGCAGTATGCTTCGCAATTATGCCGGAAAGAGCATAGAGGACATCCTTGGCGGTCTCACTTCGTCGTTTGCCTTCAGTCAGGACGATATGGGTTCGCAGATGCAGCTTGGCGGACTGGGCAATTCCTACATTCTCATCCTTATCGACGGCAAGCGCATACATGGCGATGTGGGCGGTCAGAACGAACTTTCGCTCATCGACCCGCAGAACATCGAAAAGATAGAGATCGTGAAAGGGGCATCGAGCGCACTCTATGGCTCCGATGCGATAGCCGGAGTAATCAACATCATCACTAAAAAGCACCACGATGAGGGTCTGCTTGTGGAAAACACTACCCGTGTGGGCAGTTATGGTGACGTGCGCCAGCACAACGGGCTGGCACTCAACTACGGCAAGTTCAGTTCCTACACCAATTTCCAGCTGCAACATAGCGACGGATGGCAGAATACCTCGGTTGAACACACCTTGCCAACCGAAGATCCCATCACCGATTCCCGGAACAAGACCGTGAACCGGCATACAAACTGGCAGGTGTCGGAACGTATCACTTTCCAACCGGCAAAAGGGTGGGAACTCTATGCCGACGGCAGCATCTACTGGAAACGCATCTACCGGCCCAGCGGGCATCATCCTGGCGTAGACACCAAGACTTACGACCTGCAATACAACAATGCC
>JAGCVR010000010.1 GCA_017962285.1 Muribaculaceae bacterium
AACATCTGTTGCCTGGGCGAATGTATAAGTGGCAGTTGTAGTGGTACTGGTCTTGCCATCTTTCTGTGCATAAGCAGCCAGAGTAGTGGTAGTGCTCAATGCGATAGGAGCGCTGTAGGTCTGCTCGGCACCGCCGTTGAGAGTGTACTTGATGGTGGCACCGCTGGTGGCACAAGTGATTTCCACATTAATCGGAGCATAGTAAGTACCTTCATTCTTGCTGAACTGAGGAGCCATAACGCCTGCCTCGCCGCCAACAGTAACGGTGATTTTCTCAACGCGTACCTGATGGTTTGGAGCCGTAACGCTTACTTCCGTTGCGCTACCGGTCCATGTAGCAGTCAACTTATCGGAGCTAACTGATACAGCTTCGCCAAAACCGTCAGCAAGATACTGGCTTCCAGTTGCTGAGTTACACTCAAACACAACCTTTGTAATTGTCTGAGCAGATGTGATTGTAGTGGTAGAGTTCTTACCTAAACGGTAGGAGTAGTACGGTGCAGCATCACCTGTGCAGCCGAAAGCACCGGATGTTACAGCAATTTTAACACCGTCTTTTGTCATTTCGTCAGCACCCGATGCTGTGGTGTTGGAGCCTTTGGTTCCACCGTCAGGGTTGGAATCAAACACGATGTCTGTTGCGCTCATTGCGAAAGCAAAAACGCAAGCCATCATAAGAGTAAAAATCTTTCTCATAATAAAAGTTCTTAAATTATAAAGTTTAAAAATAAATATTTTTCTGTCAATCAATGATTTAAGCGCTTCGTAGCGCCATTAGTCCCATTTGCCGAAACTATTGGGGCATTGTGCCACGTTCGCTAATTTCGGCAAATATAACAATAAAATTTGAATTGAGAAAATGAAAAGTGATTTATTTTATTAACCGGCACAATACACTGAAACACTGAGTCATACACACTCTCCCCAAAGAAATTGCCCGGCAAACGCTCACACTTTATCACAAATTCAACAGCAAGCCTTACACTTTCATGAAAATCAGACAGAAATAGTTGTTTTTCAAAAAGGGAATATTACACTTTTCTCCACAGATACATTTTGTCGCTCGGGCGTATCTTAACATCGGTTTTAATGGAAAAACGCTCGCCTTTCACCGTCTTTTCCACAGGCTTAAGGTTGACGCGGATCTCTTCCACGCGAATCTCCACCGAACCTGTGGTGGGTCCGTTTATCACCACGTCGTCGCCAACATGAAGCTCGCCCGCATCCATCTGGAATTCTGCCACACCAATGTTGCCGAAATAGCGGATTCCCTTTGCCAGATAAGCTTTTACGCGTGTGGCGCTGGAGCCATACTTGCTGCTCCACTCACCGAGTCTCTGCCCCAGATAATAGCCATTCCAGAAACCTCGGTTGAACACGGTGGCAAGTCGTTCGTCCCACTGAGCAATCTTTTCCTCGGTGTAAGTGCCGTCGGCAAGGCTGCAAAGAGCCTCGTTGTAGCAGCTGACCACAGTGCGGACATATTCAGGTCCACGGGCACGGCCCTCAATCTTCAGCACCCTCACGCCGGCATCTGCCATCTTGTTTAGAAAATGTATGGTTTTCAGGTCCTTGGGCGACATGATATATTTATTCTGTATGGCAAGGCTGTCACCGGTATCAAGGTCGGTAACTTCGTAGCCCCGGCGGCAAATCTGTCGGCAGGCACCGCGATTGGCACTCGCGCCGGTTTCATGCAGGCTGAGATAGCATTTGCCGCTCACCGCCAGTCACATAGCGCCGTGGCAGAACATCTCAATCCGCACACGCTCGCCATGAGGTCCACAGATGTTCTGTTCCTGTATCTGCATATGAATCCTGCTCACCTGCTCCATGTTCAGTTCCCTGGCAAGGACCATCACGTCGGCCCACTGGGAATAGAATTTCACCGCTTCAATATTGCTCACGTTTACCTGGGTGGAGATGTGCACTTCCACCCCGATGCTCCGGGCATAGAGAATAGTTGCCATGTCGCTGGCGATAACGGCGGTGATGGAGGCTTCGCGTGCAGCATCCACAATGCGGTGCATATAGTCTATGTCTTCATCGTAAACGATGGTATTGACCGTCAGGTAGGTTTTTATGCCGCGTTCCCAGCACCACTCAGAGATGGTGCGGAGATCGTCGAGATTGAAATTAACGCTCGACTTGGAACGCATGTTCAAGCCTTCAATGCCGAAATAGATGGCATCGGCTCCACCCTGCCAAGCCGCAGTGAGTGACTCCCACGACCCTACCGGCGCCATTATTTCAAAATCCTCTCTTCGCATTAACTTCCAATTTCTAACATCTAATATCTAACGTCTATTTCCCCGTTATCACACCCTTAATCTCGTTCAGTTTATTCAATGCCTCAACCGGTGTGAGGTTGTTGATGTCGGTGTTCAGAATCTCGTCGCGAATCTGACTCAGCACGGGGTCATCGAGCTGGAATATCGACAGCTGGACACCGGTGCGGTTGCTTGCCACTTCGCTCAGATCCTTGCCCACGCTGCCGTGGTTGCGGTTTGCCTTTTCCAGTTCCGCAAGCACCTCGTTCGCACGGTTCACTATGCGCTGCGGCATACCGGCAAGTTTCGCCACATGAATACCGAAGCTGTGCTCACTGCCGCCGCGCGCAAGCTTGCGCAGGAAGACCACCTTACCGTCGATTTCCTTCACGGTGACATTATAGTTGACTATACGCTTGAAAGTCTTCGCCATCTCGTTAAGTTCGTGATAGTGTGTAGCGAAAAGTGTCTTGGCGCGGGCCTTGCTCTCATGAAGATATTCCACTATCGCCCAGGCTATTGAGATTCCGTCATAGGTGCTTGTACCGCGGCCCAGTTCATCGAACAGAATCAGGCTTCGCTCGCTCACGTTGTTCAGGATGGATGCCGCCTCGGTCATTTCCACCATAAATGTGGACTCGCCAAGCGAAATGTTGTCGCTCGCCCCGACACGTGTAAACACCTTGTCCACCACACCAATACGCGCGTTCTCGGCAGGGACGAAGCTGCCCATCTGAGCCAATATCACTATCAAAGCGGTCTGACGGAGCAATGCCGATTTTCCCGCCATGTTTGGTCCGGTTATCACCATTATCTGCTGCTCGTCGTTGCTCAGGCTGATACTGTTCGGCACGTAAGTCTCTCCCATGCTCATGTTCTGTTCTATTACAGGGTGGCGGCCCTCCACAATTTCAATTTCCAGGCTGTCGTCAACCACCGGACGGACATAACGGTTTGCCAGTGCCACCACGGCAAAAGAAAGCAGACAATCCACCTGAGCCACAAGAGCGGAATCGGTCTGAATGGCAGAGATGTATTCGGTAACATACTGAACGAGTTCGGTAAACAGGCGGTTCTCTATCACCAGTATCTTCTCTTCGGCACCGAGTATCTTCTCCTCAAGCTCCTTCAGTTCCTGCGTAATATACCGCTCGGCATTGACAAGAGTCTGCTTGCGCACCCATTCGGCAGGAACCTTGTCCTTATATGTGTTGCGGACTTCGATGAAGTAACCGAAAACATTATTGTAGGCGATTTTCAGGCTCGGAATCCCCGTCCGTTCACACTCCTGCTGCTGCAAACGCAGCAGATAATCCTTGCTCGAATACGCTATCTCACGCAACTCGTCGAGCTGCTGGTCCACACCACTGTTGATGACATTCCCACGGTTCACCATATTGGGAGCATCGGGGTTGATTTCCTTGCGGATTCGATCTTGAACGAGCTTACATGGATTTATCCGCTCGCCAATTGAACGAAGCACATCGTTTTGCGAAGCGCTGCAATAGCCCTTGATTTGCTCCATTGCCTTCAGCGCCACGCCCAGCTGCACCAATTCACGTGGAGTGATTCGGCCTACTGATACCTTCGATACCAAACGCTCCACATCGCCCAATGCGGCGAGGTGCTCTTTCAGAAAATCGCGGCCGGTGGGGTCGCGGAAGAAGTATTCCACCACATCCTGGCGGCGCTTCACTGCAGGCACCTCCTTGAGGGGGAACAGCAGCCAGCGGTGCATCATGCGGGCACCCATGGGCGACACCGTGTGGTCGATCACGTCGAGCAGCGAAGTGCCGTCGCCACTCATCGTTGCCACCAGTTCAAGGTTACGGACCGTGAACTTGTCAAGACGCACATAGCGTTCCGCCTCAATGCGGCTCAGCATACTGATGTGCTGCAACTGCGTGTGCTGGGTCATGTCCATGTAGTGGAGCACGGCGCCACAAGCCACGATGCCTGCGCTCATAGTCTCCACGCCAAACCCCTTAAGGTTGCGCGTACCGAAGTGCTGCAAAAGCCGTTCGCGTGCGGTTTCTTCGTTGAACGCCCAGTCTTCGAGCTCCTGCGTAAGGTATTTCCCCGTGAACACATCGGCAAACCTTCCGCGGTTCTTGCGCTCCACAAGGACTTCCTTCGGGGCGAAATTGCCCAGCAGTTTGTCCACATAATCCACTCCACCTTCGGCAACAAGGAATTCACCTGTGGAAATATCCAAGAATGAAACGCCACAACTCCTTCTGCCAAAATAAACCGCGGCAAGGAAGTTGTTTTCTTTCTTGTCGAGGATGATACCGCCCACAACCACTCCAGGTGTAACCAACTCTGTTATACCGCGCTTAACAAGTTTCTTTGTGAGTTTCGGGTCATCGAGCTGGTCACAAATCGCCACACGCTTTCCGGCACGAACAAGTTTCGGCAGATAGGTGTCGAGAGCATGATGGGGAAAACCTGCCATCTCCACACTCTTAGCGGCGCCGTTGGCACGCTTTGTGAGTGTAATTCCCAGTATCTCACTGGCCAAGATGGCATCCTGCATGTAGGTCTCGTAGAAATCACCCACGCGGAACAGAAGCACCGCATCGGGATGCTTTTGCTTCATCTCCACGAACTGACGCATCATTGGCGTTTCCACTATATCCCTGCTCATGACGATTTAGAAAAAAGGAATTAAAGGTGAAGTTAAATTTGAAGTTAAAGGTGAAGTTAAAGGTGAAGTAATCGGGCTGCGCCCGAGGGAGTAAAATTATGAAGTTAAAGATGGGACAACTCTCACACATCAAGCGAGGGGGTTGCCCCGAATTTTCACTCTCTATTAATCGATAATATCGAATCCGGTGTATTTGCGCAGGCACTCGGGAACAATGATTCCTTCGGGGGTCTGGTTGTTCTCAAGCAACGCTGCAACAATGCGGGGCAGAGCCAGGGCCGAGCCGTTCAGCGTGTGGCAAAGATGAGTCTTTTTGTCATCGCCACGATAACGGCACTTGAGACGATTGCTCTGATAGGTCTCAAAATTGCTCACCGAACTCACCTCGAGCCAGCGTTTCTGAGCCGCGCTCCAAACCTCGAAATCGAATGTTATGGCGCTTGTGAAACTCATGTCGCCTCCACACAGGCGAAGTATGTGCCACGGCAAGCCCAGTTTCTCTAGCAAGCCCTGAACGTGGTCCTTCATCTCCTCAAGGGCGGCATAAGAATCCTCAGGGCGCTCAATGCGGACAATCTCAACCTTATCGAACTGATGCAGGCGATTCAGACCGCGCACGTCCTTTCCGTAAGAGCCGGCCTCGCGACGGAAACATGCACTGTAAGCGCAGTTTTTCTTAGGCAGCTCGTCCTGGCTGAGAATCACATCGCGATAGATATTGGTAACCGGCACTTCGGCAGTGGGTATCAGATAGAAGTTATCCACCTGGCAGTGATACATCTGTCCCTCCTTGTCGGGCAACTGACCTGTTCCCAGACCCGAATCTTCGTTCACCACATAGGGCGGCTCAACCTCAACATAGCCCGCTTTCCAAGCCTCGTCGAGGAAGAATTGTATCAAAGCTCGCTGCAGACGTGCGCCCTTGCCCAGATAGACGGGAAACCCAGCACCTGTTATCTTCACGCCCAGGTCGAAGTCGATGAGATTGTATTTCTTTGCAAGTTCCCAGTGTGGGAGAGCGTCGTCGCCAAGATTCGGCATTGGACCGCCCTCTTTCTCCACCACATTGTCCTCGGCGCTCTTGCCTTCGGGCACACCCTTATACGGGAGATTGGGAATAGTAAGCAATATGTCGGTGATTTCCTGTTCTGTTTCTTTCAGACGGTCGTCGATTTCCTTGTTCTGTTCTTTCAGTTTTGCAACTGCCTCTTTAGCGGCGTTGGCTTCGTCTTTTTCCCCCTGTTTCATGAGAGCACCTATAGCGGTAGCCATCTTGTTGAGCTCGGCTGCGTTATCGTCGCGGTTCTTCTGGAAAGCCTTGCGCTGGCGGTCAAGTTCCACCACCCGCATAATAGCGTCGCGACCGTCGAACTGTTTCACTGCCAATCGCTCTATTACCCACTGGGGATTTTCGTTAATAGTTTGTAGTGTAAGCATTTGTGTGATATTTCTTTTAGTTTGTAATCTTACTCTTTTTGCACACCTCACCCCCCATTCAGGGGGGTGCAAAGGTGTGGTTATGTGATTGTTTCCTTATCGAATCAGCCCAATACAGGCATTGAATTCATGTTTTTTTCAGAACGTCCTAATCTTCAAAACTCCAGCTCAGCGTCCCTTGCTCACCCTTCTTGATTTCTGGTTCGGGAACAGGGGCGGCAACTTCTTCCTTCGGAGCGTTCTGGAGAGCTTCAATTTCGGTCTTGAACTGCGGTGTGCGTCCAAACGTGGGTGTCTTCTCCAGCTTGTCGATCACATCGTCGTTGTCAAGATCTTCGGCGCGAAGCAGGACATATTGTGCGGCAGCCTGCTGAGTCTCGTACTCATTAAGTTTCTTTCCGTAGAGTTCCTGCAATTCCTTGTTCAACTCCTCATTCTTCTTGGAGTCCTCCTTATGTTCACTGCTCTTCTTGCTGACAGGAGCGTGAGCCGGCTGCTCGTCGTTCTCAAGCGACATGTCGAAACCAGCGGCAAGCACCGTTATCTTAATCTTGTTCCCAAGTGATTCATCAATGGTAGTTCCCCAAATAGTATCAACCTCGGTGCCGAACTTTGCCATAAACTGCTTCATCTCGTCAATTTCCTTCATTTTGAGCGGATTATCGCCCTTAGGATTGTAATAGAAATTGAACAGAATACGTTTTGAAGTTGCTATGTCTCGGTTTTTCAGCAACGGCGACTCAAGGGCGTTTTCAATGGCCTTGGTCACACGATGCTCGCCCTCTCCGTATCCGGAACTGATAATAGCCACACCGCCGTTGCGCATGGTGGTGTTCACCTCCTTGATGTCGAGGTTGATTTTTCCGTTCATCGTAATCAGCTCCGAGATGCTTTTCGCAGCCACCGACAGAGTGTCGTCGGCGATACCAAATGCGTTGTCGAGTTCAAGGTCGGGATAAATCTCGGTCAGGCGCTCATTGTTGATTATCAGCAACGCGTCCACGTACTGGCGCATTTTCTTGGCTCCCTCAAGGGCCTTGATAATCTTTTTCTGTCCCTCGAAAATAAACGGTATCGTCACAATTCCCACGGTGAGAAGTCCGCGTTCGTGCGCAATCTTCGCAACCACCGGTGCCGCTCCTGTACCGGTGCCGCCACCCATGCCAGCGGTGATAAACACCATCTCGGTAGCATCGTTGAAAATGTTCTTGATATCTTCCGTGCTCTCTTCGGCAGCCTGACGGGCAACCTCAGGGTCGTTACCGGCACCGAGACCTTTGGTGATTTCGGAACCAATAAGCAGGCGGTTATACACGGGCGAATTCTTAAGAGCCTGAGCATCGGTGTTGAGTACCACAAACGACACTCCCTTAATGTTTTGCTTATACATGTGCGCAACGGCATTACCACCGCCACCGCCCACGCCAACAACCTTTATGATGTTTGGCGACTCATTTTTTTCTGTAAACCCGGGATCAGAATCTATTATTGGCAATTTGTCTGTCATCATTCTTGTCTTTTTTCCTTTTGCAAAGATAGTTATTTATTCGCTTTCTGTCAATTCTATTTTCACAGATATGGATTTTTATGGAAATTTCTATCTGTTTTCAATGTTTTTCCGCTTAAATATTTTCGTCGTCTTCGGTAATCAAAGTTTTCATTTTTTCTGTCCACTTCTGCATCCATTGGAACTTGTTGTTCTTTTTGCGTTCTGTTTTTTCGGGTTTCGGCTCTGGCTTTTCTTCTTCTTTTTCGCTCACAACCTCAAAGTGACCTGCCTCTTGAAAATTATCATTGACAATGCAACTCTCGTCTTCGCCAAGCATTTCGGCACCGCATGCAAGGATGGAAAACAGTTCTATATACTCGGCACGATTGTAGTTGTGGTCAAGGAAATTCACTTGCGTTGGCTGGTCTCCAAGGCGAACCTTCACTTTCGACAGCTCTTCGATTTTATGTGCCAGACCGTTCATTTGTGCAGCACCGCCCACCAGCACAATGCTCTTGATGTCCTGAGCGGTGAGCCCGGAATCGGAAATCTGTTTGGTGATATTGGCAACTATTTCGCCCACGCGGGCAGCCACATATTGCGAAGCCTCGGCGCTGTTTATGCCGTCGATCACAGTCGATTCCACATTCGCCGACAGGGGATTGCCAAGATTCTTCTTCACGCGCTCCGCATCCTCTTCAAGCACGCTCATGCCGTTTGCGATATCGAGCGAGATGTTTCGCCCGCCAAGGGGCAGTGTAGCGAGATAATAGAGCGCATCGGACTTGAAAATAGCCACTGTGGTGGTTTCGGCGCCCATGTCCACGAGCATGCTGCCAAGCGTCATTTCGCTCTTTGTCATAATCTGGCTGCTCACCGCCAATGGGGTAACCACATATTTTTTC
>JAGCVR010000129.1 GCA_017962285.1 Muribaculaceae bacterium
GCTGGTGTGCTCCTCAGCAGGGCGCTTGCAAGCTCTCTCTCAATGTAAAGGAAGGAATCATTGAGGAGTGTCTGGTTGAAACCATTGGTTGCTCCGGTATGACTCACTCGGCTGCCATGGCTGCCGAAATCCTGCCGGGAAAGACTATCCTTGAAGCTCTTAACACCGACCTCGTTTGCTATGCCATCAACACCGCAATGCGTGAATTGTTCCTGCAAATCGTTTACGGTCGTTCGCAAAGTGCGTTCAGCGAAGGTGGACTCGTTGTGGGTGCCTCGCTCGAAGATCTCGGAAAAGGTTTGCGCAGTCAGGTAGGTACCATGTTCGGCACACGTGCTAAAGGTGTCCGCTATCTTGAAATGACCGAAGGTTACTGCACTCGCATGGCTCTTGATGAGAACAACGAAGTTATCGGTTACGAATTCCTGAGTCTCGGTAAATTCACCGATGCTCTCAAGAAAGGAAAATCCCCCGAAGAGGCTCTTGAAGGCGCAAAAGGCCACTACGGACGTTTTGAAGGTGCCGCCAAGTATATTGACCCACGTAAAGAATAATAGGAGGACACAACTATGATGAGAGAAGTGAAATTTGAATCTCAAGACCGTCGTATCAAGCAAGTGCTTGCTGCTCTCAATGCCGTAGGCATTAAAGATATTGAAGAAGCTAATGCCATCTGCGACAAATATGGCATCGACCCCTATAAGACATGTGAGGAAACTCAGCAGATTTGCTTTGAGAATGCCAAGTGGGCCTACGTTGTAGGCGCTGCTATCGCCCTGAAGAAAGGATGCTCTGTGGCTGCCGATGCCGCAGAGGCAATAGGACTCGGACTGCAGGCATTCTGTATCCCCGGCTCTGTGGCCGACGACCGCAAGGTGGGTATAGGACACGGAAATCTCGCCGCACGTCTTCTCCGCGACGAAACAAAATGCTTCGCGTTCCTTGCCGGTCACGAATCGTTTGCCGCTGCCGAAGGTGCCATCAAAATCGCAGGTGCTGCAAACAAGGTGCGCAAGGAACCCCTTCGCGTTATTCTTAACGGACTTGGCAAAGATGCTGCAAAGATTATAAGCCGCATAAATGGATTCACCTATGTCCAGACAGAATTCGACTACTTTACCGGTGAACTTAAGGAAGTGGCTCGCACCCCTTACAGCAACGGTGATCGTGCAAAAGTGAACTGCTATGGCGCCGATGACGTGCGCGAAGGCGTTGCCATCATGTGGAAAGAAGGCGTGGATGTGTCCATTACAGGTAACTCCACCAACCCCACCCGCTTCCAGCACCCTGTGGCAGGAACCTATAAGAAAGAGCGCGTCCTCGCCGGCAAGCCCTACTTCAGCGTAGCAAGTGGCGGCGGTACCGGCCGTACTCTGCACCCCGACAACATGGCAGCCGGTCCGGCATCCTACGGCATGACCGACACATTGGGACGCATGCACAGCGATGCTCAGTTTGCAGGCTCAAGTTCTGTTCCCGCTCATGTGGAAATGATGGGGTTCCTTGGAATAGGCAACAATCCCATGGTGGGCTGCACGGTGGCAGTTGCCGTTGATGTGGCTCAGGCTCTCAACAAATAACCATTTTTCATAATTGCAATAAAGAATGTCTCTGCGAAGGTTTCATCGCAGAGACATTCGTTTGTATTGTGCAGTGTGATAATCTTTACCAGATTATTACACGGTCTTTCTCCTCGCGCCACATTTTGTCGCCTGCCTTGACGTCGAATGCGCGGAAGAATGGCTCAAGATTGCGTATCGCCACGTTCACACGATTCACACCAAGTGAGTGCGGGTCAACCTTTGTGCGGCGCAGAATCTCTTCTTTTGTAAGGTTTGCCGCCCACACATTGGCATAACTCAGATAGAAACGCTGATCGGGGGTGAACCCATCTATTTTTTCATCCGATTGACCTTGTTTGGTCTTCTTGAAAGCACTGTACGATACACGCAGTCCACCATGATCAGCAATGTTCTCACCCATAGTGAAAGTTCCGTTGGCGTGAATGGTGTCGGCTACTATTTCTGCACTGTACTGTGCTCCAAGCTTGTCGGCAAGTTCCTGGAACTTCTCGGCATCTTCCTTTGTCCACCAGTCGGTCATGTTTCCATTCTGGTCGAAGTTGCGGCCCTGGTCATCAAATCCGTGAGTCATCTCGTGTCCGATGACAACACCAATTGCCCCATAGTTCGAGGCATCGTCGGCATTGGGATCAAAATAAGGCGCCTGGAGAATGCCGGCGGGGAAGCAAATCTCGTTGGTTGACGGGTCGTAATATGCGTTTACGGTTTGAGGTGTCATCTGCCATTTGTCCTTATCCACAGGTTGATCCAGCTGGCTATACTGATATTGAGCCTCGAACCGGCGGGCGCTCAGCACGTTGTCGAAGTAATAGTCTTCTTTGTTTATAAGGAGATTGCTGTAGTCGCGCCATTTGTCGGGGTAACCAATCTTAACCGTGAAGGAGTTGAGTTTCACCAGGGCGTTGACCTTGGTGGCGGGACTCATCCAGGTGAGTGTTGCAATATGTTCGCCGAGGGCCTGTTTCAGGTTGTTGACGAGTTTGAGCATTTTCTTTTTCGAATCTTCGGGGAAATACTTGTTCACATAGAGTTTTCCAACGGCCTCGCCCAGCAGTCCGTCGGGAACACTGAGCGCGCGTTTCCAGCGTGGCTGCATCACTTTCTTGCCACTCATGGCACGGCTGTACATGTCGAATTTTGCCGTTTCGTATTCGTCGGTCAGATAGTTTGCTGCAGCATCAAGATATTTGAATGCAAGATAGTCTCTGATGTCGCCAATTTTCATTTTGCCGAGCAATTCGTTGAACTTTGCAAGCGAATTGGGGTGCATGACGCAAACCTTTTCCAGTGTGATTCTGGCGGGTAGAATCAGGTTGAAGTATGCGTCCCAGTCAAAGTTCGGATAATCGGCTTTGAGTTGGTCAAGGGTGCGTATGTTGTACTGTCTGCTGTAGTCGCGGCTCTCTTCGCGTGTGAGCGCCACCTTTGCAAGTTCTGTCTCGAGCGAAAGAATGTTCTTGGCAGCTTTCTTGGCATCGCGTGCTTTGCGTCCCGAAAGACGGAACAGTTTTTCCATGTAGGCAAGATAAGCATTGCGCACTTTCACGGTGTTCTCGTCATTCTCCAGATAGTAGTCGCGGTCGCCAAGTCCCATTCCGCCGGCGGTAAGATACATCAGGTTCTGGTCGCTGTTTTTCAGGTCTGCCATCACTCCGCTGTCGAAGAAAGGTGATGCCACACCCTCATGCATATCGGCAATCATGGCTTCAAGGCTTTCTCGCGGCATAGTGTAGATTTGTCCCAACATCATTTCCACAGGAAGGTTGCCTTGCTCGTTACGCAGGGTGCTGTCCATGCCCTGCAGATAAAGATCGCTTACTTTCTGGTCTATCGAGCCCTTGGGATTGTCGGTTCCTAAGCCCTGGATGAGATCTTTCAGTTGATTACGGTTGTTCTCTGCCAACTGGTCGAATGTGCCGAAACGGGCATATTGCGGATCAAGAGGGTTGGCTTTCATCCATCCGCCACAAGCGTAGCGGTAGAA
>JAGCVR010000011.1 GCA_017962285.1 Muribaculaceae bacterium
GCCTTCATGTTCAGCATCGACGAAGTGTCCTGCCTGAGAATAGCTATCTCATTCAAAGCCACCAGAGGTGTTTCCAATCCGTCCCATTTCACCTGCAAAAGAGACCTTACGTCGGGGCGCCAATGCCCGGCGAAGAACTGAGTAAGATTCTCCTTTGCTCCATCCAGAGTGGATGACGTTAAATATCCCAAATGCCCTGTGTTGATGCCCATGATGGGTACATTCGTGCCCACGACCCACTTGGCGGCGCGCATCAGAGCACCGTCACCGCCAAAACTCAGCGCCAATTTCGAGCCACTAACCTCACCGGCGACATCATCGGACGAAGCAGCAAAATCCTCGCTGACATTGCCTAGAAAAGACTTGAAGCCAGGCTCTATTACAAATTCGGCATTGAAAGTGTCCTTGAGCCAAACGAGCAGCCCCACTATCTGCCCTCCGTTGGGCTGAAAATTCCGGTTTCCAAAAAGCACTATTTTCATCATCAAAGGAAAAAGAAACGTCAAATAATTAAATAAACTAAAAAAATACACGAATTTGCACCAATAAGTTTTTATTTTTCGTGAAATCGCAGTATTTTTGCATTTTAGAAGTTATGGGCAAATTTAGCAATTTTTTCATAAATTTCGCCAAAGATTAACGATAAAGACAAAAAACGATTTGCGACAATGGTAAAACTAAGCGTAAATATCAACAAGATAGCAACCTTGAGGAACGCCCGTGGCGGCGACAATCCCAATGTGGAACAATTTGCCGAAGACTGCGAACACTTCGGCGCCGACGGCATCACGGTGCATCCGCGTCCCGATGAGCGGCACATTCGCCGCGACGATGTGATAGCACTGAAGAATTATGTCCGCACCGAGCTCAACATAGAAGGATATCCATCCCCCCAATTCATGGAACTGGTGCTGATGGTGAAACCCACACAGGTAACACTCGTGCCCGATGCCCCCGATGCTCTGACATCGAGCGCCGGCTGGGAGGTGGAACCAAATCTGGAAATGCTCACCGAAGTGGTTGACCGCCTGAAAGAGGCCGGCATCCGCACGAGCATTTTTGTAGGGACCAACGAAGATAACATCCGCATGGCCGCCCGCACCGGCACCGACCGTGTGGAACTCTACACCGAGCCTTACGCCCGGGAATACAAAGAAGACCCGGCTGCCGCAGTAGCTCCGTTTGCACAAGCCGCCGAAGTGGCGCACAAAGTGGGTCTTGGTGTGAATGCCGGTCACGACCTGAGCCTTGACAACCTTAAATACTTCAAAGAGAACGTGCCTCATCTGCTTGAAGTATCAATCGGTCATGCACTGATTTCCGACTGCATCTACATGGGAATAGAACAGACCATTAAGGCTTACCGCGACTGCTTGAAATAATTTTTTCGGAAACAAATAACAAAAGACATATAAACGTATGATAATCAATTCAATTTTAGGACTTATCGCAACACAGGCCGATACTGCAATCCAAACAGCAGAGAAAGCGATTGCATCAGCCCCCGACACCGTAGCTACAACCATCGCCGAAGGCACGCCAACAATTGTCAAGGATCTGTCGGTATGGGACCTGACCCTTGCCGGAGGGTGGATTATGATACCTCTCGCCATCTTGCTTCTGGTGAGTATCTACATCTTCTTTGAGAGGTTTTTCGCCATCAGCTCTGCATCTCGCGAGGACAAGACGTTTATGGAAAACATCAAGGACATGATTCACAAAGGACGCATCGACGATGCTCTCGACTTATGCCACCAGTCGTCCACTCCTTACTCGCGTCTTGTTGAAAAAGGTATCACCCGTATTGGCCGCCCCATGAACGATGTGCTCGTTGCCATTGAGAATGTGGGCAACATGGAGATTGCAAGTCTGGAAAAAGGGTTTTCGTGGCTGGCAACAACCGCTGCCGGAGCTCCGATGCTTGGATTCCTCGGCACAGTGACGGGTATGGTTCAGGCGTTTTTCGCACTTGCCAGCGCAGGAGCCAACAGCAACGTAACCATCCTTGCCAGCGGCATCTATGAAGCACTGGTGACCACCGTAGCCGGTCTTATCGTGGGTATCGTGGCGCTGTTTGCCTACAACTACCTCACCAGCCGTGTGAACAAGGTGATGAACAAGCTCGAGAACCGTACAATGGAATTTATGGACCTGCTCAACGAACCGGCAGTAAACTGACGATGAAACAATGGCACTGAAACGACAACACAGCACTTTGTCCATGTTCAGCATGGCATCGATGACCGATGTGATATTCCTGTTGCTCATTTTTTTCATGGTGACATCAACTTTCGTGTTCCCCTCTGCTCTTGAGGTGAACCTGCCTCAAAGCAGCCAGACCACCGCCATAAAGCCGGGCACAAGGATTTATATCGACAAAGACTTGAAAATGTACGCCACCCAAAGCGACGACCAGCAGGAAGGCGAGCTGATGCCCCTTGAACCCGACCAGCTTGAACCGTTCATGAAGATGATCCATCAGAGCAATCCACAGGATTTCATTGCAGTCTATGCCGACGAAGTGGTTCCCTATGGCAGCATTGTGGACGTCCTCGACAAAGGTTCAAAAAATGGTTTGAAAATTGTTCTTGAAACAAAACCGGTGAATTGACACAATAACGAAAGATGAACGGGAACAGCCGTAACGAATATAGATTTTTAGCATTGCTCGCAACCCTTATTGTGGCGGCGGCAGTGCTCTTTGTGCTTCTCACCAACCATCTTCACTACCAATTCCCGCCCGAAGACCAGAAGGACCTGGCACTGCTTGAACAAGACTCTATCATGTTTGGCGGCGAATATGTGATGCTCGGCACAAGCCCGGAATCCACCGGTGAAGCCACCGATGTGGAAGAACCTGAGCAAGTGGAAGATGTGAAACCCGAGCCGGACATTGCCGGCGAAGACCTCCGCGACGCGGGCGAACCTGCCAAGCAGCCAAAGCCGGTGGTGACAGCCAAAGAGGAATCGCCCATGAAGGTGAAGGAAAAGCCAAAAGAGAAAGAAAAACCCGTTAAGACCGGACCGGCAACCGACGAAAACACCGTTGAAAAACAGGAGAAGGTGAAGCGTGGCGTGGATGCCGCAACCGAAAACAAGGTAAAGAACGCTTTCGGCAAAAGCAGCGGCACGGGCAACGGGAAACAAGGGTCGCCAAACGGCAACAACAACACCGGCGCGCTTAACGGCAAGCCAGGCATAGGCGGTCTCGACGGCTACACCCTCGAGTACTGGGGCCGTCCACACAGCCAGTGGACCGGCACTGTGGTGGTGAGAGTGCGTGTGGATACACGAGGTAAGATTGTGGAAGCCACATGTGTGGGAGGAACAGGAGGAGCTTATTCGCATCCCTCTGTTCGCAGATATTGCGAACAGGAAACACTCAAGAGCCGCTTCTCTGTACCCAAGAGCACCACAACCGAAGGTATCGGCACTGTAACGTGGAGATTTGTGGATTGATAACAAACAATTCTGCTTCCTTAAAAAATAACACAGAAAATGGAGAATACAGAAGAGAAAAAGATGCTGGGCCTGGTTAGTCTCAGACAAGTGATAACGTTTGCGCTTGCCGTGCTGACATTCGCAGTGATATCGTGGATTTATTTCTATCCCAACGATGTGAGCGGCGATGTGCTTCAGCAGCACGACATAATGCAGGGCATAGCCAACGGGCAGGAAGCAAAGGCTTTTCACGAGCAGACAGGCGAAGTTACCCGATGGACCGACGCACTTTTCGGCGGTATGCCCACATTCCAGATCAGCCCAAGCTATCAGAGCAGTTCACTTCTGAACTGGATTCAGAAAATCTACACTCTGGGATTCCCGTCGCCGGTGAGCTGGATTTTCATGCTGATGCTTGGTTTCTTCATCTTGATGCTGTCGTTCAACGTGAGGTGGTATCTTGCCATTACGGGAGCCATAGCCTATGCCTTCTCTTCCTATTTCTTCATAATAATAGGTGCGGGACATATCTGGAAACTGCTCACGCTCGCCTACATCCCTCCCACAATAGCCGGCATCGTCTGGTGCTACAGGGGGAAGTATCTCGGCGGGGCCGCCGTGGCGGCACTGTTCGCCGCACTGCAACTCATGTCGAACCATGTGCAGATGACCTACTATTCACTTTTCGTGATTGTGGCGCTGGCAATAGGTTTCCTGGTTAAAGCCATTCAGGAGAAGAAACCGGGCGGATGGTTCATCTCAACCGGTGCCCTGCTCGTGGCAGCCGCACTCGCAATAGCAGCGAATGCTCCAAACCTATACCTGACCTACAACTATTCAAAAGAGACCATCCGCGGAGGCCACAGTGAACTCACATCCGCCGACGGTGAAGACGGCAGCAACAAGACTGTCAGCAACGGCGGTCTTGACAAAGAATATATTACAAGCTGGAGCTACGGGCGCAGTGAAACGCTGTCGCTGCTCGTGCCTAACGTGAAGGGCGGGGCAAGCAACCTGCCGCAGAAAGGGCAGAACAATTTTCTCTCGCTCGCCATAACCGACAAAGCCGCAAAGATGAGCGAAAGCGGTGAACTGTCGGGTCAGGACTTCCAGA
>JAGCVR010000130.1 GCA_017962285.1 Muribaculaceae bacterium
TCAAATCATGAAGTGAATGAATATTTCATAAAACGCGTTACAGACTTTATCTATCCTCGCGGAATCTTAATCGAAGGGTGGCAGGAAGTGGCTCAGAATCACAGCAATGATTTCAACAATCTGATCAGCAAGCGCTTTGCCGGCGTTAATGCCTGGAGCACTGTGGGCTCAAGGGCAAAAGTCCCCTACGAAATAGCAAACAGCGGATACCCCGTGATTATGTCGAACGTAACCAACTTCTACATGGACATGGGATACAGCTGGCATCAGTACGAAAAAGGACTCCACTGGGGTGGAATGGTTGATGAATTTGCCGCTTGGGACGCACAACCATGGAACATCTATTGCACTGCGAGAACCGACTATAACGGAGACCCCATCGACCTTACTACCGCTGCTCTTGGAAAACCGGCTCTGGAACGAAGAGAAAACATCGTGGGTGTACAAGGACAAATGTGGGCTGAAACTATCCGCGACTTCAACCAGATTCAGTGCTATGCGCTGCCAAAAATCATGGGACTCGTTGAACGTGGGTGGAACTCCACTCCCGACTGGGCGAGCAAAGACGAATCCGCCTACGACACAGCCAAAGCTGCTTACAACAGAAAAATCGGGAACCAGGAATTGCCGGTACTCTATAGATTAGGCTATAAGTTTCATTTAGGCCAGCCTGGTATCATTGTTAAGGATGGATTGCTACATGCCAATGCCCAATACGAAGGCGAAGTGGTACATTACACTACCGACGGAAGCGAACCAACGGCAATGTCGCCTGTGTGGACAAAGCCTGTAAGCGTCCCGGCTCATGCCGTAATTAAGGCGAAAGCGTTCTACTTAGGACAGGAAAGTGTCACCACATATTTGTGGCAGGAGAAATAAAATCATGCCGCATTATGTGCGGATGTGGTCATTCAATTCCGACGAGGTTAATTCACGGTTAACTTCGTCGGTTTCCTTTGGCTGATACTTCTGAAGACGGACTTTCACTTCGTCAAATCCCTCTCCATACACCCCTTTCACGTTGGTCTGTGAGATAAAGGCATTCTTGTCAACCGCCTTCACAATTCTGAAGATGTCCACGCTCTGATGACGCCGGCACATTACCATGAGTATTTTCACATCATGTTTTGTGTACCAGCCTGTGCCGTGAATCAGAGTGCAGCCGCGGTGAGCCACATTATTTATGGCATTGGCTATGTCTTCCCACTTCTTCGAGAAGATTAGGAACTGAACAGCCTGGCGGTTGTTGTTTATCACATAGTCCGACACAAACGACAGTATGAACAGAAACACAATTCCATAAACAATCTTCTCCACACTATGGAAAAGAAGATATGAGGATGATATTATCACAATGTCGCAGTAAAGCATTATCCGCCCGAATGATATTGTGCTGTGCTTACTCACCATGGCAGCTATGATATCGGTACCTGCCGAACTGCCGTTATGGGCGAACGCAGTGCCGATTCCTATTCCGCTCATTAGCGCGCCTATTATCACATTCATGAATGGCTGGCCTTCTACTATGGGAGCTGTAAACATCGGCTTGAATATTGCCAGCGTTGCACTCACCAATGTCGCGCCTATTATGGTGCGAATCACGAACTGGCGACCGATACTGCGAAACGCTATCGCCAGCAATATTGCGTTGATGGCATAGTTGGTCACAGCCACGTTCCAGTCGAACGCATATAAAAACAGCGACGCGAGTCCCACCACGCCTCCGGTCACGATCTTCTCGGGTAGTACAAATGCCGAGAAACCGAAAGAATAGAACGACAATCCTAAGACTATCATCACATAATCCTTAACGCTGTTGCGAAGCAATTTATTAAAGTCGGTCATTGGATATGATTCTTGTTTAGATTTTCCTGTTAAGTCTTGCGAAATTAATAAAATGGCACGAGACTTGAAAAAGTTTTGCGCTAAATTTGACTTGTAGCAATTATTTGATTAATTTAGCGCAAAGATTTTTTAACTCTCATTTATTATTATGATTGCATCGTTAATTATAATGTCGCTTGCCGTGTGGATTACGGCATGGATTTTGCCTGGCATAACCATTGAGCCATGGTATGTGGCCGTGATTGTGGCGGTAGTGATGGGGCTTATCAACACTTTGATTAAACCAGTCGTGAAACTCCTTTCGCTTCCCATCACCATCATCACTCTGGGACTCTTCGCATTTGTCATCAATGCCCTGATGGTACTCCTGTGTGCCTGGATTGTCAACGGATTTGAAGTGACAAGTTTCTGGTGGGCATTGCTCTTCAGCTTGGTGTTGAGTATCGTGTCCTGGTGCATTAGCGCTGTGTTTGGAAAAAAATAACACAAAAGAGTTCTTTATGGAAGTCAAAGACTGGAAAGACGCCCTCGGTGCCGCCTTCGGTGTTCCTGTTCCCACAGAACCCGCAGAGCAGTCATCTGAGCCTGAGAATAAAGGCGATGCTCTTGCTCAGCAAGGGCGCGAAAAGGTTCATATCCTTCTTGATAAAAGGAACAGGAAAGGGAAAAAAGTAACACTCATCACCGACTTGTTGTGCGATGACGAAGCCTTGAAAAACCTCGCACGCGAGATTAAGACACATTGTGGAGTGGGTGGTTCGGCACGCGATGGAGAGATTCTTATCCAAGGCGATTTCCGGCAACAGATTCTCACCCTCCTCAAAGACAAGGGCTTCAATGCCGTAATCAACTGATAATACAGTTGATGACCTAGGGTCCTTAGTGCTCTCAGTGTTCTCAGTTTTCCAAAGGGCTCAGCGCTCCCAGAGAGGGCATAAAACAGAAAAGGCCCGAAGCTTGCGGCTTCGGACCTTTCTTACTTAAGGGGCGGTTACCTGATCTCCCACTAAATCGTACCATCCGGCGCGTTCCCGCGCCGATGCCACCGCGACGGCGGGATGGTTGGATACTGCCA
>JAGCVR010000131.1 GCA_017962285.1 Muribaculaceae bacterium
CGTTCTCCTTTGGTCCGGCAGTCCATTTGTTGTGGTAATATCCCGCCTGAATACGGCATTTTTTCAAGAACCAGTACTGTATTCCCGCTGAATAACGGTTCTGAATGCCACGATAATTGTCAAGATGATCATACGAAGCTATCAGTTCCAGCCCACGAGTCAAGACATTCTTAGCGGTAGCAGTTATGTAGCATCCATTGCTCTTCAGCGAGCAGTCTTTTCCCCACATCCATTCGCCACGCACATCCAGAGGCGCAGTCTTGAGTTCGGCACCTGCCGCAAACCTACGGCGCGAAAAGTTGCCGTTTGCCTTAATACCAGTCAATGCCGGCACGTCCACGCTCACATACTCGCCACCAATCTTTTCAACGGCAGTATTGCCCGTGCCAAGAATCATGGAGCCACTGAGTTTCAATGTCTCGAGCGGCATAACGCCAATACGCGCCACAAAATCCTTCTGTGAGTTATTGTCGCGCTTGTTGCGTCCAGCCCCACTCATCACAGCAACATCATAACTGATGCGTCCCCGCAAGAATTCTCCAAACATGGTGATACCCAAGTCTCGCCCCGCTCCACCTGGCATCATCAAGGGGCTGCCGCCGCAAATCATGTCTGTGGTCACGAGCGATGTCTGAGTAATCAGTCCCATTTTCGACGGAGAGATGGGATTCTCTATTGAGAACGGTGTCTTGAACTGCCCAACTTTGAATTTCAGCTCTGGAAACACAGCATAACTCATCCAAAGTTCATGCAGAGTGAACCCCTTGAAGTCGAACATAAGGAACGCATCCATCTTCTTCGTAACCTTCACGTTGGTTATAAAAACGAGCTTATTGATGAGAAATTCATTGCTCGGTGATGAATTGTCATGATATTCCCAGCCAAGCTGTGCATATCCCGTGAATGTTACTCGCTGCATTATCTTCCCTATTACCGAAGTGCTGTCGATATTCAACGCGCCAGCATTGAAAACACTGAGAAGAAAAGCAATTGATAATGATAGTTTTAGCTTGTTCATGAAAACGACTTATTTTTGTTTGCTCAGGTTTTTCTCAAAATCAGCCACCAGTTCCTCCCCTTGCAGTCCGCGGGAAATGATTTTCCCCTGAGGATCGAAAAGGATGATGTGGGGTATTCCCAGAATTCCATAAATGTTTGTGGGCTCCTCAATTTTTGTCTTGCCTATCATCACTTCCCACGGAATTTCCAGTTCTTCTATCGCTGTGTAAGTGTCCTTTGGCTCATCCCACACGGCAATTCCCAGGAAGGTTACCTTTTCGCCCCACTTTTCATACAGCGGCTTAAGTGTCTGCTGGATTTCATTGCGGCATGGTCCGCACCAACTTGCCCAGAAGTCGGCAATCACCCATTCGCCCTTACCCACATAATCGCTAAGGCGGCGTGTCTTACCGTCGAAACAGTCAACGGCAAAATCCGTAAACTTCTTGCCCACCGCCGTGGTTTCCTTGCATTTGGCTTGGTTTATAGCCTTTTGTACACGGACAAGATTGCGGTAACCTTCTGGAGCTAGATTCAGCAGCGAATCAATTTGACCCACCGAGAAATCATTATACATCAGGTAGTAGTTGAATGCCCACGGACCTATGCCGTTGTCGCGGTTATCCTGATAAGCCTTGAGGAACAATTCGGCCTGTTGTTCCTCGGTTTCGGCACTCTCAAGCTGGTCATCGAGAGCATTCAGGCGGTCGTTGAGTTCTCCACCGGTAGCTCTGCCCTCTTCCCATTTAATCGACAAGTCGGCACCCTCCACTACAAATGCCATCCGCTTACCGTTCACCACGAGGCGCGACATGTAACTCTGCTTCACTCTCCCCTCAAAAACGGCACAGGAATCTTTTACTATTGCGCTGTCAAGATTCTCACCCGAGTCATAACTCGTGATATATGCCACCGAGCCGTCAAGGCTTGCGTCAGTGAATGTAACCACAATCTTATACTTCTTACCATTGCAGGAAGCAAGCATCAATGCTATAATTAATACCGAAAGAATTTTTTTCATAATATTTTGTTTTTTAGTTGACAAGTTAACGAGTTGACAAGTTAACAAGCTATTTCTGATTACTATTTAACTATTGATTTATAAATTTCTGTATGAATATGACTGCGCGCGCTTACGCGGGTAAAGTTCGGGTTATCGCGTGTGGGGCATACACGGTTGCTGAGGAACACATAAATCATGTCGTTCTTGGGATCAATCCAGTAACAGGTGCCTGTAAACCCAGTGTGTCCCACAGTCTCGGCAGTAGCTTCGTCGCACGTACTGGAGTTTTCCTTGTTTTCAAGGTTTGGCTTGTCGAAGCCCAGACCACGATGTGAGTTGGGACTCTTAGCCTGCAGGAATGTATCAACCGTGGTTTGCTTTAGGAATCTCACCCCACCATAGGTGCCGCCATTGAGCCACATCTGGAAAAGTTTGGCAAGGTCATTGGCATTCGAGAAAAGTCCCGCATTACCCTGCACGCCTCCAGAGAATGCCGCCAATTCATCGTGAACATATCCGTGAATATGCTGGCGGCGCAGATATGTATCCTCTTCGGTGTAGGCGATTTGACTGGGAGAGAAGTGTCCAAGCGGCCGATAACAGGTGTGGTAAGCCCCAAGTGGCCCGAACACACGTTTCTCCACAAAAGCGTCGAGGGTCTGCCCTGTGATGCGTTGAAGCGCATCGGCAAGCAGGCAGAAATTAAGACAACTGTAACGATAGCGTTTCTTCCCCAGTTTCGATGTGTAGATTCGTTGCATTATCGAATCGTAGGTTATCTTGCCACCCCATATTCCCTTAGCGATTTCTACTGGGAATTTCTCGCTTCGCACATCCGAGAGAATGTCGGTGCGCAGTTTCGCGTTTTTGTGTCCATAGGCGCCCTTCATCACTTTGATGGTGTTGTCGTTTGTAGGCTTGCCGGTAATGAGTTTGCCAATGTAGGTCTTCGGGTCAAACATCATTTCCCACATACTCAGTGACGGCTGCATGCCGGTCTCGTGATAGAGCAGGTCCTCCATGGTAATGCCGCTCTTGTCGTCCACACGCATTCCCGGAATGAACTTGCTCACCTTGTCGGAAAGTGCGAATTTGCCCTCGTCATAAAGTTCCATGATTCCACTCAGCGTACCGGTAGCTTTCGACACCGACGCAAGTCCGTACAAAGTGCCGTCGGTAACAGGTGCCTTGTCGCTGTCACCTATGGTACCGTAAGCGCGGTTGCACACAATCTTTCCGTGACGCGCCACAAGAACTTCACATCCGGGGAAAGCTCCTTGCGCCACTCCATAGCGGGCAATAGAGTCAATCTTAATCAGCAGACTGTCGCCAAAGCCCACTTCCTGAGGCATCGTATAGCCAAGACGAGTGGCCTCATAATGAATTCCGAATCCGGCTTTAAGTGTCTTTTCGCGGTTATCGCCCGTCACCTTCAGCGACAGAGGCAGAACGCCATGGGCTGCATTGCCACCGAAAACGGTCTGTGCTGCATAGTCCTGTACCATTTCTCCATTCTGATAGGTAAGAACCACCGCCTTGACATTGCCGGAACCTATTACACGAGAATAATTCTTCACATCCGCTACCTTGCAATAAAGAACCACCACCAGATTCTTCACTTTCTTCGACAAGGCCTCGAGATTTGATTGCACGGCTGCATCATCCTGATCCACACTCACAATTACCATGGTGTGCTTCGCACTGTTCAATTTTGATGCAAAAGCCTCAATATCGGTTCCCACAGGACATGTATAGACTGTGGTGCGCGCATAATCGGCACACCGCTTTTGGAACATTGTGCCAGTTTCGTTGCTGCCAAAAGTAACCACTGCAATATTCTGCTGATGCAGATTCTTTACGGGCAGTATATCACCACTGTTTTTCACCACCGTCACGGCATTTGAGCAAAGGCGGCGCTGCATCAGTCTGGCAGCTGGTGAATTCACCTGCTCCATTACGGTGTTGATATCTATTTCCGGCTTTTGGCTTAGTCCGAGCGCATACTTATAGCAAAGCATCTTTCTGCACTTGCCGTCAAGGTCATTCTGACTCAGTTCGCCCCTGTTCACGGCGTCCTTTATGGCTTTTATTTCATCGCTCACGTTGCGCGGCATAAGCAACACGTCGTTACCAGCCTTCAGCGCCTGAACACATGGAGAACCATCGGTCTTGGCACCACCCATTCCAAGCGCATCGGTGAACACAAGTCCCTGAAATCCCAGGTCGGTCCTGAGCAATTCATTGACATATTTCTCCGACATCGTCGAGGGCAACTGACGTTGGTCAATAGCGGGAACGTGCAGATGTCCGGTCATTATCCCCGACAGTCCGGCATTGACATACTGACGGAAAGGAAGCAACTCGCACAATTCCAATTCTTTGCGGCTTTTTTCCACAACAGGCAACGACTTGTGGGAGTCCACCTGAGTCGAGCCATGTCCGGGAAAATGCTTTGCCACCGAAAGTACTTTGCCATCCTCAAGTCCTCGCGCGAAAGCGATGCCATGGCGAGCCACCAACTCCGGACTTTCCCCGAAAGAGCGACTCCCAACCACGCCATAGGGACCATTGTCAATCACGTCGAGAACCGGCGCGAAATCCACTTGTATCCCCATCAGCCGGCACTGACGCGCCAATTCTCGACCATAATCATAAAAGACACGGTCGTCGGTGATGGCTCCAAGTGTCAGATTCCGGGGATAAGGTGTGGCATCCCTCATCCTCATTGTCAAGCCCCACTCGCCGTCAAGGGTTATCATCAGCGGCACTTTTGAGAGAGACTGAGCGTAGTTGATACACCGTGCATGAGGAAGCAGAAGTCCCTCGTTGAATATCAATCCCCCTACATGATTCTCCTCCACAAGCACACGAATCTGGTCCATGGCGGCACTCTCAATGTCGGGATTGACACTCATCACGAACAACTGAGCTATACGCTCATCAGGTGAAAGTGCCTCAAAGGTGGCATTTACCCACTGTTCCATACCGGTTTTGTCAACCGAATTGAACAGATTTGGTTCCACCTTGTGGGATTGAAGAGTTTTTGTGCTGGCACAAAACACCATTTGCGCCAGCACAATTAGCATTACCACTCGGTATTTACAATTCATATTTTTTCCTTTAGCGATATTAGATTCTGATTCTTTTATTTCTGCTTCATCCGCACATCGTCAGTTGAGTCGATCATCTTGCCCTGGGCTTTAAGGTCTTTCACATACTGCAGCATGTGAATTCCATACTTCACATCGTCGACCCACAGTTTATTGGCACGTGTAAATGCCACCATATAGTCGCCGCCGCTGGCGAGATAATCAATTGTTGCCACTTTGTAAATCTTTTCGGGTTTGATTTTCTTGCCACGAATCTTGGCGCTTGTTATCTGTGCTTTGTCGTTGAAAGTTACGCTCAGCTCCTTGCTCACGGCATCACCTCCTCGGTTTGCCAAGGTGTGCAGAGCATCCATCAGATCTGACCCCTTTATTTCGAGCACCACATAACGGTTGTTGAATGGGAACATTGAGTTGATGACTCCCTCGGTAACAACGCCTTTAGGCATGTCGACCCTGATGCCGCCCTTGTTGACGATGGCACAGTCAAGGTCCTTTATACCCGACACCTTTTTCACGATTTCCATCGTTGCGTCGCA
>JAGCVR010000132.1 GCA_017962285.1 Muribaculaceae bacterium
CGCCCCAGATTCGTTTTCCGTCGTAGGTGAGTTTTATGTCGGCATCAGCACCGCCACTCATTTCAGGAGCGAATGGAACCATCTGCAGCCATTCCTCTATGCGCAGATTCTCCACTTGAAGCCGCAAATCATCCCGGTCCATGCCTTCATGTGGTACAGTGGTGAAAGCCACTACGCTGGAATCGCTCTGAAGCCGTAAATCGGCATTCATATCGAAATTCTGATAATTCACCTTAAGATAGTTGCCGTCGTTCACCTCCCACTTCCTGTAGCCTATAATGGGCTGTTTGGGGAACAACCGCACATTCACATAGTCCTCATCAAGCGTTGCGTTCATACCCAGACGATATCCCTGCTCGTTTTTTATGTTACGCTGGCTCACCAGGAAATCGATGGTTGAACCCGCAATACCGCCCTCCACATCCACCGAGGCGAATTCATCCCAAGTACCGGGACTGTTGCCCATGTGTGCCTTGAAGGCGAGATATTTGTTCGCCAATTCATTTGCTTGAATTGTCAATGTGTCGATCTTGGTGGTTCCCACCTGAAGAGCGTTCACAAGGCCATTAATGTAGATATTGCTGTCGTTACGGATATCAAGATTAGCGTTCCGGAAATTCACATCGTACTTACGCATATATCGTGGTATCAGCCCGTCGCACCCCATAGTCATGTGCGCCTCGAACTTAGGCAGGGCATTGCGAAGCGTGTCGATGTTCAGGGCACGTTTGTCTATCTGTTTAAGTGCGATGTCGGCACTTCTCTGGAAATCTTCAATAAGCGGATTAAGCCCGCACCCAGCCGTGAAATTCAAGTCGGTCTCTTCATTATTAAGTTTGAAGAATACACTGTCGCTCGTCGATAAGAATGTAGCATGAGCCGAATTGGTATAGAAATTGTCGCCGTCGAGGTGCCAGTTGAGATTATTCACATCCACCACCACATCGTTTTCCATCGTTTTCAGATTCACCACCCCATGAGCCGCCAGATTCATCCTACCGTAGCATTCTCCGTCATAGAGGCGGAGCTCTTTAAGGTTAAGGTCTTTGACGACACCTTCGGCATTGAAAGTATATTGGTCGCCGCTGATAGTGCCGCAGAAGTCCACGTCAAGGTCGCAGTTCCTGTTGTAGGAGCGCAGTGTTCCGCTTGCAGCACCTCCGCTGAGCACCACATCGGCATAAATATCCTTATAGACGGCATTGTTGTAGCCAATACTCTTCAAGTCCACTTTAGCATTGACTGCGGCACTGCTTTTCGTGAAATCGAGTCCGCGTCCCGAAAATGCCACATGACCGGTTATGTCACCCAGTGTGGAACGCGGCATGAAACGGTGCAGGGGGAATGAGTTGAGCGTGGCATCCACGTTGTATTGCTCTGAATTGCCGTTGAATCTGCCATCGGCAAGCAATTCGCCTGTGGCAAGTTTCACATTTCCGCTACCACTGTAAGAGCCATTCCCGAATTGGGCTTTCCCCCTGAGTTTCATCGGCGGGATATTCACCTGGTCGCGCATCGCTTTGTCCATCAGTGTGGGCTTCACAAAGTCCACATTGGCAATATCCACATCGAAGCCCACGTTGCCGCCCAATCTATCGGGAGTCATCACATTGGCCAGCGAGCCACTGAGCTGCGCACGGGCACATCGCGGCAAATCGGCCACGAATTCATCGATTTGCATAACATCAGGTGTTCCGCCGAGGCGGCATTTCACCGCCACAGGACTGTATTGTGGAATGTCCCGAAGCATGGGACGCATGTCGGGGAGAGCAAGTCCCACTTCCTGCAGTGCTATGTGAGAATCAGCCACCACGCTTGCCACACCGCTCTTGTTTCCCTGTTCAAAGAAATTATTGTCGAGATGGGCGTCAAGCGAGAGGTCGCTCATCATTGTGGTAATCTTCAAATCCTTTACATCAATACTGTTCTCGTTCAGCGCAATATGTCCTTTTCCGCTGCGAACTTCCAGTCCGCTTCGCTCCTTTGCGGCCAGATTCTTAATGTCAATTCTGGTTTCCATGCCGCAATTGAACAAGCTGTCAATCCCCACGTTGACATCACTCAGCTGCAGGTAATCCATGTCCATGCCGTCGGTGCGGGGAGTGATGCCGCTCTTGGCATAAATCACACTTGAATTGGTAAGGCGGATACTGTCGCCTGTCACCGTCCAAGGCAATGACGGGACAGTATCGGTTACTTCCGAAACAGGGCGATGTTCGGCATCGTATCTCTTTGCCGCCAGTTCATCAGGATAGAAATAGCGACAGTCCACACTGTCCACTTTAAGCGAGCGCATCCGCACAGTCTGCTCTCCTGTATCCACCACTCCCTTGCAAAGCTCAGCTCGTGCCAGATGGGTGGTCAGGCGGTCGATAGTGGGGAGCATCTGCATGGTATAGTCGATGTCTTCGAGCGCCACCTTGCCAAGTTCCACATGCCACGGTTCCGTGGCGGTGGTATCATCTTTCTCTTTTGCCAGATATGGCAAGAAATCAAGAGATATATCACCTCCCCGAAGCACACCGTCTCTGACAATCACGGCATTGTGATTCAAATCTACACCTATCCCGCTCACTTTCGCATAATCCAGGCGTGCACGGAGATGCATTGACGAATCTTCGGCATGCATCTTGTAAAATCCGTTGGTGAGTTCGGCATCATCCACCTCAACCTGAAGTCTCAGCAGCGGCATAAATGCCACCCCCGCCGTCAGATTGTCGGCAAGAACCATCGTGTCGCGCTGCTGGTCAAGTATCTTCACGCCATCCACACTCACGTCGAGCGGGAATTTTATAAGGATACGTTCTATGCTTATGTCAAGACCGGTCGCCTCACTTGCCGCCGAACATGCATAATCCTTAACCACGTTCTGCACCCATGGTATATACAGACTCAGCGGCAGCAATATCAGCAACAGCAAAATCGCTCCCACTGTCCACCCCACAATTTTCGGCCACTTGCGGAATTTCGTCTCTTTATTTTGCTCTTTGGCAGGCGATGTCTCTTCCACTGCAGTTAACTTAAGAAAATGGCAAGAAGAACTGTTTTTTCACTTCATCCATCCAGGCATAAGCATGAGCCCTTCTCTCCCATTTTATTAATTAATCTACAAATATAGCACTTTTCCTCATATTTTTGCATTTTTTTTGCAAATCCATGAGAAAATAATAAAAAAATGACCCAAAATCGAGATGAATCAAGGGTGTGGAATCACAATCCGTCGCCAGTGAAAAGATGATAATACTTACCGCCAAGGGCAAGCAGTTCGTCGTGAGAGCCGCGCTCTATCACATGACCTTTTTCAAGCACGATAATGCAGTCGGCATTACGCACAGTGGAGAGCCGGTGGGCAATGACAAACGTTGTCCTGCCCTTCATCAGCGAGTCCATTCCCCGCTGCACTATCACCTCGGTGCGTGTATCTATGCTCGATGTGGCCTCATCCAGTATCAAAACCGGCGGATCTGCCACCGCTGCACGGGCAATGGCAAGCAACTGGCGTTCTCCCTGACTCAGGTTCCCGCCGTCACCGCTGAGCATGGTGTTGTAGCCGTCGCTCAAACGGCGGATAAAGTCGTGAGCGTTGACCAACTGTGCTGCGGCTATGCACTCCTCATCTGTAGCATCAAGGCGGCCGTAGCGTATGTTATCCAGCACAGTACCCGTGAAAAGATGTGTCTCCTGAAGCACCATTCCAAGGCTGCGACGAAGGTGCGGCTTGCTTATGTCGTTAATGCTTATGCCGTCATATAGCACCTTGCCGTCCTGAATGTCGTAGAACCGGTTTATCAGGTTTGTTATTGTCGTCTTTCCTGCTCCGGTTCCTCCCACAAAGGCAATCTTTTGCTCCGGCATCGCTTTCAGCACAATATCTTCCAGCACCAGTCTCACACCGTCGTAGCTGAAATCCACCATATTGAAGTCCACACCTCCCTCAACCTTCGTAAGTATCGGATCACCATCGGTTTCCGCACGTTTCCATGCCCATACGCCTGTGCGATGCTCCACCTCTGCGAGACTGCCGTCGGCCTGCACATCGGCATTTACAAGCGTTACCTTGCCATTGTCGGTTTCCGACGGTTCATCCAGAATGTTGAATATGCGTTCAGCGCCGGCTGCTGCCGTGATTATGCTGTTAATCTGCTGGCTCACCTGTGAAATTGGTTGAGTGAAACTCTTGTTCAACGTCAGGAAGGCTATTAGTGTTCCGAGCGACAATTCTGCATATCCTCCTATTGAGATTGCAGCACCCACCACGGCGAGTAGCACATAACCCAGGTTGCCCAGATTGCCGTTCACAGGCATGACAATGTTGGCCACACGGTTGGCATTATGGGCACTGCCGCGCAGGTTCTCGTTAAGACGTTCAAAATCCTCCACGGCTTTTTCTTCGTGACAGAACACTTTCACAACCTTCTGCCCGCTCACCATCTCCTCGATATAGCCGTTGAGCGTTGCAAGGTCCTTCTGCTGCTGAACGAAGTGGCGGCGCGACACTCTTCCCAGCTTGGTGGTTGAGAATGCCATTACGCCCGCCAGGCACAGCGACACCATCGTTAACCACGGGCTCATCACTATCATGCTGCAAAGCGTAGCTACAATGGTTATCACAGAGTTCAACGCCTGAGGAAGGCTCTGGCTTATCATCTGGCGGAGTGTATCCACGTCGTTGGTATATGCCGACATGATTTCTCCGTGGGAATGTGTGTCGAAATAACGAATAGGGAGCGACTGCATGTGACCGAACATGTCTCGGCGAAGCCGCAGCATGGTACCCTGACTCACATTAATCATAATCCGGTTGTAGGCATACGAACACGCAGCACCGAATGTAAGTATCAGTCCCAATACAAGGAGCGTCTTGGCAAGCGAGTCATATTCGGGATTATCCACCTTGGTAAGTGGAACGATGTAATCGTCGATCAGGGTGCGGATAAACAAGTTCGAAGCAAGTGTGGTGCAGGCTGTTACAGCAATGCACACCGCCACAGCCACAAACGAGAACCGGTAGTTGCTCAGGACATAACGCAGCAGTCGGGTCATGTTGCTTTGCTTTTTCATTTCTGACCACCTCCTTTCTCCTCAGCAGGTTTTGCGGCAGAATTCTTTTTGCGGTTGAAATCGAAATCTCCGCCCTCACTTGTCTGTATGGCACAGATTTCCTTGTAGATTTCATTGCTCTGCAGCAGGTTCTCATGCGTATCGTACCCCACGACTTTACCGCTGTCCATAACCACGATTCTGTCGCAGTCGCGCACGCTCGAAATGCGTTGCGCAATTATCAGTTTGGTTACTCCAGGAAGCTGCTCCCTGAATGCACGCTGAATGCGGGCATCGGTCGATGTGTCGCACGCGCTGGTGGAATCGTCGAGCACAAGAACCTGAGGATTCTTAAGCAATGCGCGCGCTATGCAAAGCCGCTGTCTCTGACCTCCGCTCACGTTGGTTCCGCCTTGTTCTATCTGTGTGTCGTAACCTTGGGGCATCTCGATGATGAACTCGTGAGCACAGGCAATTTCACAGGCTTGCCTGCACTGCTCAGGCGTGGCATCGGGGTTTCCCCAGCGAAGATTGTCAAGAATTGTCCCGCTGAAGAGGGTGTTTTTCTGAAGCACCACCGCCACGCTGTTGCGCAGAGCGGTCAGGTCGTAGTTTCTCACGTCCTCTCCTCCCACAAGAACACTGCCCTTGCTCGTGTCATACAAACGGCTCACGAGACTCACAACACTACTTTTTCCGCTACCGGTTCCACCTATTATTCCAATGGTCTCGCCCGAAGAAATCTTTAGCGACACATCGCTCAGGGCATAGTCGCCGCTTCCCTCCCGGTATGCGAAACTCACATTTTGGAACTCCACATCACCGCTTGCAATGCTGGTCTTTGGATTGGCGGGATTAACAATGTCAGGTTGTTCGTTGATTACTTCTGCCACTCGCTGACCGCTTGCAGCGCTTCTGGTCAGCATCACAAAAATCATGCTGAGCATCATCAGCGACATCAAGATGCTCATCACATAGGTGAACAGCGAAGTGAGTTCACCAGTGGTGAGTGTTCCACCCACCACAAAGTGGGCGCCCCACCACGACAGGGCTATGATACATCCATAAGTAACAAGATTCATCACCGGGTGGTTTAGCGCCATTAGGCTTTCTGCCTTCACATTAAGTTTATAGAGAAGATATGCAGCGCGTCCGAACTTTTCTTTCTCGAATTCTTCGCGGACAAAAGCCTTTACCACTCTCATTCCCACCACATTCTCCTGAACAGCGCCATTCAACGCGTCGTACTGCTTGAACACCTTGCTGAATATCACCGAGACTTTGCGGATTATCACGAACAACACCACCGAGAGTATCAGCAGCGCAACCACAAAAATCAAGCTGAGACGGTCATCAATCAAAAAACACATAGCAATCGACGACACCATGCGGAACGGAGCCCTGACAGTTACGCGCAGAATCTGCTGAAACGCGTTCTGCAGATTGGTGACATCAGTAGTAAGTCGGGTAACGAGACCCGATGTGCTGTATTTGTCGATGTCGCTGAAAGCAAACCGCTGAATGTTCCGATACATGGCATTGCGCAAATTCGCCGCAAACCCAGATGAAGCATACGATGCCATCCGCCCGGCGATGATACCGAAGCACAGGCTCAGCAATGCCATCCCTATCATTATCGCACCATAGGTGTAGATGTTCTGCATGTGCGACGCATTGATTCCACGGTCGATAAGCAATGCCGTAACATAGGGAATAAGCACCTCCATCACAACCTCAAGCGAAGTGAAAACAGGCGTAAGCACCGATGCCCACTTGTATCTGCCGATATGTTTTGCAAGTGTCTTAATCATAACTGATGGCAAAGATAATCAAATTCCACAAATTTCAGCAATACCGGTTTATCCAATATTTCACATATACAGAAACAAAAAACTGCGTGGTGTGGAGTCCTCGCAGTCTTTATTTTGCTGCCTCGCGTGGTGCTAATCTCAGCTAATGCGCGGCAAAAGAGTTTTATTATAGAAAAAAGTCAGTTATTGATGTTTGAAGCTATAATTTCTTATAAGTTTCGCTTGTTTGACTATCAACTGCCAAAATGGTTTAATGCGAATTGAAATAATTTTTATTTTTAACACTCGTTAACGGTTTGCCCCTCGCTAAACCACCCATAACCACTTAAAAATAGTGAAATTTATGCCGGCATTTTGGCACAGTAACAGAAAAACAGTAAATTTGCATTATAAATAAAACACGAAACTGATGAAAAAATTCATCGCCATAATAATCTGCGCACTCTCCATGAGTGTTGCCAATGCCCAGGACACGCTATTCCCCTACCCTGTCGCCCCCGACACCTGCTCCACATTGGAGAGCCGCTGCGACTTCATAGTGATTCACTTCTGGGACAACTTCGACCTTTCCAAGCCAATCCGCGACGAACAAGCGTTTGCCAATGCGTTTGCCGACTATGTGGACTTCTTTAAGTACGCCGACAGGAGCATCGTCATCAGTGCTATCCGTAGTTTCATGTTTAAGGCGCAGGCCAACTCAGGCAACTTCGTGAAGATTGGAGATGTTGCCGAAAGGACTCTTTACGGCGAGGATGCCGTGTATTGGAGCGACGACGCGTACCTGCCATTCGCCCAGGCGCTTGCCGACAGCAAACAAGTGAAAAAGGAGATTCGTGCACATTATGCAGAACAGATAAATAAGATTCAGAAGAATCAAATGGAGCAGGATATCCCTCTCACGGAATGGACTGGTGCGGATGGCTCGAAGCACTCTATCTCGGAAGTTTCGGCATCGGAAATCATCATACTTCTCATTACCGACGACGGCATGGACAGCGACATGGCACGGCTCCGCCTAAGCACCGACGTAAACCTTAACGACATGATAGCGCACGGCGAGGTGGCTGTCATCGACCTGACAATGGGGAAATACAGCGGCAACTGGGCGGCAAAGGCAAAATCGTACCCCGACAACTGGATTGTAGGGACAAGCAACGACATTAAGAAGCTGCTCGACGTGCGCATTGTCCCCGGAGCCTACATTCTGAGCAAAGACAAGAAAATACTCAATAAGAACGTGAGCGTTGAAAGCATCAAGCAAGCGTTCAGCAATTAAACTGAGCCCTTGTTTACTCGTTAACTCGTCAACTAAAAAATGAAAATTGCAGTTCTCATATCCGGTGGAGTGGACAGCGCGGTGGTTCTTCACCTTCTCGCCGAGCAGGGGCATGAGCTATACCCTTTCTACATCCGCATCGGTATGGATAATGATGAGGGCGATTGCTCCGCCGAAGAAGACATTGAAATGTGCCAGCTCATAACCCGAAAATACGGGCTGGGACTCGAAGTGGTCTCGCTTCACGAGGAGTACTGGGAAAATGTGATGGAATATGCGCTGAGAACTGTCAAGGCAGGTCTCACTCCCAACCCCGATGTGATGTGCAACCGAATGATTAAGTTCGGGTTCTTTGAAGAACGATGGGGCAGGCAATTCGACCTGACTGCCACAGGGCACTATGCCACCACCGACGTTGTGAATGGTGTGAAATACCTTGCTACGGCCGCCGACCCCGTGAAAGACCAGACAGATTTCCTCGCGCAAATCACCCATGAGCAGCTCGAGCACCTCATCTTCCCCATCGGGAACTTGCCGAAAAGCGAGGTACGAGCACTCGCTGAACGTGTGAATATGCCCAACGCAAAACGCCGCGACAGTCAGGGCATTTGCTTCCTTGGGCAAATCAACTATAACGACTTCATCCGTCGTCACTTGGGAGAAAAGCGCGGTGCAATCATCGAACTTGAAACGGGAAGGAAACTCGGCGAACACAACGGATCTTGGTTCCACACTATAGGTCCGCGCAAAGGACTGGGACTGAGCGGCGGACCGTGGTATGTGGTAAAGAAAAACGTTACCGACAACGTGATCTACGTCAGCAACGGATATGATACCGACAAGCAGTACGGGCGTGAATTGAGACTTACCCAGATGCACTTCATATCGGGAAATCCATGGCAGAATCAGGATTTGCAGAATGGTGTGCGTATAAAGTTCAAAAACCGGCACACGCCTCTTATGCTACCAGGGACTCTCCGGCAAACAGATGCCGACCAGTGGCTCATCACCAGCGATGAGGATGTGCAGGGCATTGCCCCAGGCCAGTTTGCAGTAATCTATGATGAGCGCGGACATCTGTGCTACGGAAGCGGAGTAATTTTCTGAAATGGAAGTGAAAGGATGGAAAAGAAAAACATAGTGGAACTTGAGGTTTATGGCGTGAGCCGCAGCCAGATTCAGAGTGTGGCCTATGCGCTTGTCCTCAAAGAAAAAAATGGTAAACGACTAATACCCGTTGTGGTGGGAGCCAACGAAGCACAGTCGATAGTGGCACACATGCAGGGTGCCATTCTGCCACGCCCGCTCACTCACGACTTAATGACTTCGGTTTTCCATGCCTATGGAATTGCCCTTGAGGAAGTGATGATTTACCGATACGATGAAGGCATATTTTACTCACATTTGCTCCTGCGAAGCGACACCACAGAAGTGGAACTCGATGCCCGCACAAGCGATGCAGTGGCAATGGCTCTCCGCACCGGAGCACGAATCTTCACCAACGAAGAGATAATGAACCGCGTATCGTTCTTGAAAGAAGAGGTCAGCGACACCGGCGAAAACAGCACCGATGAAAGTACTTCACTGGAAACCATGACTCTCGAAGGGCTCAAATCCTATATGGAGCGATGTGTGGAAGCTGAAGATTATGAGCAAGCAGCCGAGATACAGAAGGAAATCCGCCGACGCACCCAAGAATAACCGGCCTATCCCAAAACCTGAAATCAGTACCAAACACCATTGAATAGAGCCTGCCTGAGTATGCTGAGAAAAATCCTCAAATATCTGGTTTATCCGCCAAAAACGATAAGCGACAAGCGGCTTAAAGAGGTCTTTGCCGGCAAATGGGTGGTCATAACAGGTGCTTCGTCGGGAATTGGCGAAGCCTTGACTCTGAGGCTGATTAATGCCGGAGCTAATTTGTTTCTGATTTCACGAAACGAAGAGAAACTGAAGTCGTTATGCAGCATGGCTCAGGAACATAGTTGCCAAGCTCATTATTGCGCTATGGATTTAAGACAGCGCGGGCAGTTGGATTCTTTTTGTGAAGAACTGAGAAGCAAACTTCCCGAGGTGGATTATCTCTTTTGTAATGCGGGGAAATCAATCAAGCGTTCAATAAGCAGTTCCATTGACAGAATGTACGATTTCGACCGCACAATGGACTTGAATTACCGCTCCCTGGTGGCATTGTCGCTAGCCTTGATGCCTTCGCTCAGAAAAACCGCAGGACGCATAGTTTACACGTCATCGGTAAGCAGCCTCTATCCTTTCGTGCCTGGATGGTCGGCATATCACGCATCGAAATGCGCAGCCAATGCGTGGTGCAGAACCGCTCGCAGGGAGCATGGAAAACTTGGGGTAAAGGTTCAGATAGCCTATATGCCACTGGTACACACCCCCATGTCGGACGTGAATGAGACCTATCGGAATCTGCCGGCATATTCCGCCGATGAAGCTGCGTGTATTCTCTTGAAGCTGGCAATGAGCAAGAAGTTCTGCTACAAACCATGGTGGGCATTTTAATGCAGTTATGAACAGGACTATATTTTCAAAACTGCTTAGGCTTCACCTCATCTCTCCGAGAGGCATCTGCCGCCTCATAAGGAGTTTCGCGTGCGAAGGCATTTCCCTGATGGCGTTGCTGCGGTTCACTTCCATATATTACCCGGGAAGGTGTGCATTGGTTTCGTCAGAAAAACGATTTTCCTTCAAAGAACTGTATGACAATGCCCGCCGACTGGCTCAAATGCTGCATGCCGATTATGGTCTGAAAGCCGGAATGTGCGTAGGATTGATGTGCCGTAATCACGCATTGATGGCATTGCTGTTACCGGCATTGTCCCGGCTTGGTGTAAACGTGAAACTGATTAATACCGATATCGCCCCAAATAAGGTAACTGATTTGGTAAGGCATTATCATTTAGGACTACTCGTTTACGATGATGAACTGGAGGAGAAACGTGTCACCCACGAACTTCCATGCCCGACAAAAAAGAGTGAAGACTTGTATCATGAAGTCATGAATCTGCCCAAAGACTTCA
>JAGCVR010000133.1 GCA_017962285.1 Muribaculaceae bacterium
TCATAGACCGTGTTCTCCGCTTTTATTCTGGAAACAACCGTGAGCCATTCGGCGGAAAGCAATTGCTGTTCGTGGGCGACATTTTCCAGCTCGAGCCGGTTGTAACACGCGATATGCGTGAGATATTAAGACGATATTACAAACAGTTCTTTTTCTTCAACGCCCACGTTTTTTCGTCGCTGGGACTGATTCCGATTGAACTGCGGAAAATTTACCGCCAGAACAGCAGTGAGTTCATCTCAATGCTCGACCGCATCCGCGTGAACCATGCCACAACAGCCGACTTGCGCCTGCTTAATTCACTGGTGGAAGATATATCAGAAAAAACCGACGACGAATTTGTCGTTACACTCGCAACGCGCCGCGACACGGTGGATGCCATCAACGACGAGCACATGGAAGCCCTTGAATCGGAGGAATTTGTGTTTAATGGTGAGATTTCCGGCACTTACCCCGACAATGACCTGCCCACGCAGAAAGATTTGTCTCTTAAGGTGGGGGCTCAGGTGATTTTCATCAAAAACGACTACGATGGCCGCTGGGTGAACGGTTCGCTTGGCATAGTGACTCACCTTGACGAGAACGAAGTGAAGGTGACACTCGAAGACGGCAACGAGTACGATGTGGAAAAGGAAAGTTGGCAGAATATTCTGTACAGCTACGACGACAAGGAAAAGAAAGTGGTGGAAGATGTCCAGGGAGTATTCACCCAGTATCCCGTAAAACCGGCATGGGCGTTAACGGTACACAAGAGTCAGGGACTGACGTTCAACCGCACCATTATAGACTTTTCCGGAGGAGCCTTTTCCAGCGGCCAGACCTACGTGGCACTGTCGCGGTGCACGTCGCTTGAAGGAATCACCCTGCTCAAGCCGCTGAGTGAGCGGGACATCATAGTGAATTCAGCCGTGGTGGAGTTCAGCAAGCGATTCAACGACCAGCAGCAGATATCCAATGCCATGCGCGAGGCGGAAGCGCTGAAGCTGTTCAAGAATGCGAGCGACGCATTCCGGCGACGTGATTTCAGGACATGCGTAAATGAATTTATCAGAGCCGAACAAATCATCCATGTCACGGAGAAGGAATCGGTCAAGCGGCTGATTGCCACTAAACTTTGCGAACTGAGCGGAAAGGAAAAAGAGATTGAACTGCTGAAACAGACCATTCTGGAACAAAAAAGGCAGCTGCGCGGTCTGGCGATGGAATATGTGGCAATGGGCGACGAAAGCATGGGCTACGGCACTCTGGCCGAAGAACCGGCAACAAGATATAAAGGCAGCCGACGGAAGATTGACGAGATTTCCCTCAAGGCTGGACTTGCCAATTATGACAAGGCGCTGCGCATCTATCCGGAATGTGTGGAAGCTATGCTTGGTAAAGCGCGACTGCTGAAAGAAGTGGGGGAGACCGACAAGGCGGAGAACCTGCTTAAAGACGCACTGAAACTCGGCTTGGGGAAATACGACATTCTCATGGAACTGGCAGGGCTCTACGAAGAAGAAAAAGACACTGCCGGAGCGCTGAAGATGCTCAAGCGCGCCATAAAGTCCGATAAGACACTGTATGAGCCACACATGAAACTGGCTGACATATATGAGCGGATAGGTCTTGACGATCTGTCGGAAGAGCACAGGGCAACAGCTGAAAAACTGCGCCTAAAAGAAGAGAGGAAAAAGAAGAAATGATATCGGTTCAAAATATAAACGTATCGTTCAGCGGAGTACCTTTGCTCAGCGATGTCAGTTTTGTGGTGAGCAATAATGACCGCATTGCGCTTGTGGGGAAAAACGGTGCAGGAAAGTCCACTTTGCTCAAGATACTTGTGGGAGAGCAGGAAGCCGACAGCGGTGTGGTGGCACGGGAGAGAGACATTACCATAGGCTACTTGCCGCAACAAATGAAGGTGAGCGATGAATGTTCCCTGATAGAGGAAACGAAGAAGGCTTTCGCACATGTCAATGAACTGGATTCACAGATAAGGAATATCGAGAACGAAATTTCGAACCGAAGCGACTATGAAAGTGATGAATACCTGCATTTGCTGAATCTGTTGTCGCAAAAGACGGATTTGCGCAGTTCATTCAATCCTGAAAACATCGACGGCGCCGTGGAAAAGATGTTGCTCGGCTTAGGGTTTGAACGCAAGGATTTCGCCCGCTCCACGAGTGAGTTCAGCGGCGGCTGGCGTATGCGTGTGGAACTGGCAAAGATACTGCTTCAGTCGCCCGATGTCCTGCTGCTTGATGAGCCCACCAACCATCTCGACATAGAGTCGATACAGTGGCTTGAGTCATTTCTGCTCAGCCGCAGCGGAGGCTTGATGGTGGTGTCTCACGACCGAGCGTTTATCGACAACGTAACAAACCGCACCATTGAGATAGAACTCGGTCATATCTATGACTACCGCGTGAATTACTCGAAATTCATCGAATTGCGCCGTGAGCGCGTGGAGCAGCAGCGCCGTGCCTGGGAGAACCAGCAAAAGCTGATCAAAGACACGGAAGAATTTATTTAGCGCTTTCGCTATAAAGCCACGAAGGCCGTTCAGGTTCAGAGCCGCATAAAGCAACTCGACCGTCTGGAACGGATTGAGATTGATGAATTGGACAGTTCCCACATACACCTGAAGTTTCAGCCAACGCCACGTTCGGGCGATTATCCTGTAATTGCCGACGAGGTGGGCAAGAGTTACGGGGATTTGCGGGTGTTCAGCAATGTTTCGTTTGTCATAAAAAGAGGCGAGAAAGTTGCATTTGTGGGGAAGAACGGTGCCGGTAAATCCACGCTCATCAAGTGCATAATGGGCGAGATTGAGTTTGATGGAGATCTGAAGCTGGGACACAATGTGAAGATTGGATATTTTGCACAGAATCAGGCACAGCTGCTGCGCGAGGACCTGACGGTCCGTGAGACCATTGACTATGCTGCCGTGGGCGACATCCGCACCCGCATAAACGATCTGCTGGGATGCTTCATGTTTGGAGGAGAAGCCGCCGACAAAAAAGTGAAAGTTCTCAGTGGGGGAGAGAAGAGCCGCCTGGCGATGCTGAAACTGTTGCTCGAGCCGGTGAACCTGCTCATACTCGACGAGCCCACCAACCACCTTGATATGCGGACAAAGGATATTCTCAAGGATGCAATTGGCAGTTTCACGGGAACAGTGATTGTGGTGAGTCACGACCGCTACTTCTTAGACGGAATCGTGGATAAGGTCTATGAATTTGGTGGCGGTGCCGTAAAAGAGCATTTATGCGGCATCCGGGAATTCCTTCAGAAAAAACGCATTGAGAACCTCAGCGCTCTGGAACTGAATGATGCAAGTGTTGAAGAAACTCTGGAAAAAGCGGTATCGGCAGGGAAACTCGCCTACGAAGA
>JAGCVR010000134.1 GCA_017962285.1 Muribaculaceae bacterium
AAGTGCATGCGCCCCTTGGTTAATACCATATGTAATCGTTTTTTACAGCTCAATGGGTTCGTAGGGGAGGTTCCATGCTTCGGCAACGGCCTTGTAGGTAACCTTTCCTTCCACCACGTTAAGCCCGAGGGCGAGTGCCGGGTCGTCCTTGCAAGCCTTCCGCCAGCCCTTGTCGGCAAGCGCGATGGCATAGCGCAGAGTGGCGTTGGTGAGTGCCATGGTCGATGTGTTGGGCACTGCGCCGGGGATGTTGGCAACGGCGTAGTGCAGGATGCCGTCAACCATATAGGTGGGTTCGCTGTGGGTAGTGGGGTGCGAGGTCTCGAAGCATCCGCCCTGGTCTATTGCCACGTCCACAAGCACTGTGCCCGGCTCCATCTCCTTGAGCATGTCGCGGGTGATGAGGTATGGCGTCTTGGCACCCGGGATAAGCACTGATCCGATGATGATGTCCACGTCGTGCAGTTCGCGGCGGATATTGTGCTCGCTCGAGTAGAGCGGGTGGATGTTTGCGGGGGTCTCAAGGTCGAGCTGGCGCAGACGTGGCAGAGATATGTCGGTGATAATCACGTCGGCACCCATTCCGGCTGCAGTGCGTGCTGCTGCTTCGCCCACGATGCCACCGCCAAGCACAAGGACTTTGGCAGGTTTCACTCCGGGAACGCCACCAATGAGCTTGCCCTTGCCGCCTTTGGTCTTCTGCAGGTAGTAAGCGCCGTTGAGCGTTGCCATGCGTCCAGCCACTTCACTCATGGGGATGAGCAGCGGAAGAGCGCGGTTCGGCAGCTGCACGGTTTCGTAGGCGAGGCACACGCCGCCGCTCTTAATCATCGCCTTCGTGAGTTCTTCGTCGCTGGCGAAGTGGAAATAAGTGAACACAAGCTGACCTTTGCGGATAAGAGGATATTCGGGCTCTATCGGTTCTTTCACCTTCACAATCATTTCTGCGCGTGCATACACATCTTCTATGGTGGGCAGGATGGATGCTCCCACTGCGGTGTATTGCTCGTCGGCAAATCCGCTGTTTTCTCCGGCGGTGTGCTGCACCACCACTGTGTGGCCGTGCTTGATAAGTTCAGCTACTCCGGCGGGTGTCATACCCACGCGATTCTCGTTGTTTTTAATCTCTTTTGGAACACCAATTATCATAATGGTTTGAATTTAAAAGGTTGTTTTGTTTATAGGTTAAATACTGCACCAAATTTAGTAATTTTTGTGCAAAAAACATCAAAATAAAATAGAAAAAACGATAGTAGAGAAATGTTTGGTCCTCTTGTGTGGTGTTGTGTCCTGACTGGGGCTTATTTGTGGGCGGCGAGGTAGGCCTCTTTCAGGATGCCGGCTACGATGTCGATGCCGTCGTCGGACGGCCATTCCATGTAACCACCGCTCGAGAAGCCGTCCTCGTAGTTGTCATAAGATGCGTTCAGACTCCACGATGTGCCGTCGAACACTTCGAACCTGGGGCGATAGTGCTCTTTGTATTTGTACATCTTGTGACTGATGATCACTTGTGCCACCGAGTCGAGTACAGAAGCGGGGACCTGCACCGAGTCACCCGTTTCAGACAGCTGATACTGGAAGTCGTAGTCGTCCTTGCGGTCTTCTGGGATAATAATGTCTCGCACGCCGCGCACAATCAGAGTGGCTGTGGCACTGTCGTCGTTGAGTTTGATATCGAACCAGCGCTCGGGCTGCGCCATGCTGGCGTTTTCGGTGTAGCTGAAGGCTTTCAGGCGACCCATTGGGGCATCCTTGCCGCCCAGCATGCCACTACCGCTTTTGCAGCACGAAAGCAGCGCTATCGCCACTGCGGAGAACGGGATGATAAAAAGGAGAGATTTCATACATTATATATTAAAGGTTAATGAGTTCGCAAGCAAAGAGTCAGATGCTGAAGTTTATGTTTTTAGTGCTGATGGCTATTTCTTCTTCTCCTCGGCAAATTTGTCGGGGTAGGTGAGTGGCACTCTGGGTCGGCGCATGGCGCGAACCACGAGCCACAAACCCAGCACGATGAATGGGATGCTGAGCAGTTGTCCCTGGTCAATGCCCCAGTTGGCGCGCATGGCTATCTCCCAAGACTCCTGCACATTCTTGATGTACTCAATAAGGAAACGGGTGCCGAATATTCCCAGCATGAACACTCCCAGCAGCAGACCCTCGCCCTCCTGGGCGTTGCGTCTCCAGTAGAGCCACATGCACAAGCCGAACGTTGCCAGGTAGCAAAGCGCCTCGTAAATCTGCGTGGGATGGCTCGGAGCGGTGAAAATGGGCTCGGCGCCTTGCATCCACTGGCCCACGTTCTCAACGAAGCGGAATCCCCATGGGAGCGACGTCTCGCCGCCGTAAATCTCATGATTCATCAGATTACCTACTCGGATAAGGGCGGCAACGATTCCCACGGGAACTGCCATCCTGTCCAGAGCCCAAAGAATGGGGCGGTGAGTCACATGTCGGCTGTAGATCCAAATCGCTATGATGATACCCAGTGTGCCTCCATGACTGGCAAGCCCTCCTTCCCAGATTTTAAATATGTCGGCCGGGTGTTGTGAGTAGTATGCCCAGTCGTAGAAAAACACGTGCCCTAACCTGGCTCCAATTATTGTGGCGACCACGGCATACAGAAAAATTGCCGACATCCATCGTTCGGGCACACCTTCATGCCTGAAGATGCGATATTCAAGTTCGTAACCTATCCAAAAGCCAATGGCAAACATCAGCCCATACCATCTGACGGTGATAGGGCTGCTGATTAAATCAGGATTTACTGTCCACGTTATATAGCTAATCATTGTTTTTTGAATGAAAAATTCGTGTTTAATAGTCGGAATGTGAATGCAAAGTTATGAAATTGGCGGTTAGAATACAATAATTGAAGTTTTTTTGTTCGGAAACTTATTCGCTTTATTCGTCGTGTCGGCTGAATTTAATGTCTTGAGGTTTTGTTCGGTCGTTGTGATTGTGTGAATTGCTGCAAATTTCAGTCCATTGATACTTAGGTTAAACGTCTTGCTTTCATGGTGTTGCGCGCGGGAGTGGCGTGGCGTGCCCGGTCGTGCGAAAAAAAGTTTGAAAAAAGTTGTCGGAAAATTTGTTTCGTATTGCATAAAGTTCGTAACTTTGCACCGCTTTTCGCCCCTTCCGGGGGCGTGGCACGATGAGAGATCATTGAAATGTTGGCGAACGGTTTTATTGTTAAAACTTAGAGAAGTAGTACGTAGAGAACGAGGAGACAGAAAAGCGTCTCCGTCGAGTTCCTTAATTTGAGACTTCAAACTGAACAGGTGAACCTGGGGACAGTGGCCGCCGTAGCCGCAGGGCTGCGGGAGGCGCCGTTCCCGAGAGACGATAAATCAAGAGGCAGATACGGGGCCGGGAGAGAGCGACGCGTTGCAGATACATATATATAAATAAATTGTGTATTTGTTTTTTCTAATGAGAAGAAGATACATGAGATAAATGACAACGAAGAGTTTGATCCTGGCTCAGGAT
>JAGCVR010000012.1 GCA_017962285.1 Muribaculaceae bacterium
AACCCTGGTGCAAAACGGGCTCGACGTATTGTTCTACTTGAATGGGATGCGCGATTTCATCGGGTACATCTTTATCCTTCCAATAATCCATTATTTCGCCGACAATGAAATCCGCTGGCAAGGGTTCATCAAGACATTCGACAAGTCTTTGTTCGTATTCCTCTGCCTTCAGGCGTTTTGCGTCACATGGCAATTCTTCGAATACGGCGCCGGCGATCACGGTGGAGGTTCACTTGGCAACTGGCATTCCGGAATCATCTCCACCCTGATATTCCTCAGCAGTTTCTATCTGCTTCAGAAGCGAATCGACCGGGCTCATTTTTGGACCAGCCTCAAGAACAATTCACTGTTAATCATTCTTCTGTTCCCAACCACTCTTAATGAGACAAAAGTCAGTTTCGTGTTCATGGTCATGTACTTCCTGCTTCTCATTCCCATTGACCGAGAGGCTCTAATCCGCATTACCCTTGCAATTCCCATACTTATTCTGTCGCTCTGGGGAGCTGCCACTGCCTATGTGGTCTCAACCGGAGGAGAGATGGGCGATGTGTTCAGCCTTGAATACTATATTCAGGGATATATGCTTGCCGAAGATGACGAAAGCGAAAAATATGCCCAGTGGCTCGTTGACAATGACTCCGATGAGATAGAAGACATCCCCCGTGTCACGAAACTCCTGATGCTTAGCGATATCTACGCCGAGAACCCAGGCACGGAACTGCTGGGACAAGGAGTGGGCCATTTCAAGGGAGGAACCATTGTTCCCGACTCCGACTTTTTCAACCTGTATAAATGGCTCCTGATTGGCTCCATTCCCTACTCTTTTCACGTCATAATTCAGCTGGGCTTCGTGGGACTGCTTCTAACCCTTGCGTTTTTCCTGTATGCCATATTTTTCATGAAAATCGACATGGGCAATGGCACGGGCCCCAACCGCAACATCCAGCTTTATGTTCTGCTAACTCTATTGCTGAATTACCTGTATATTGACTCAATGCGCAATTCCTACATGATGATTCTATTCCTGGTGATAATAGCAGCCAGCAAGACTTGTGCAATCCCACAGCAAAGCAATCACATAGAATGAAGTTGATCTACTACATATGGGCATTTCTTGAGCGGTTTGGGGGGAGCATGGTTTCGCTTGTCGGCAATATTATTCTCAGTTACCTCCTGTTGCCTGAGCATTTCGGGTTGGTGGCGATGATTGGCATTTTCACCTCGCTGGTATTTGCGCTCGTGGACTGCGGACTGAGCGACGGTGTGCTGATGTATAAGAACCCATCGGACCGTGACTTCAATACCATCTTCTTCTTCAACATTACCATGGGCATCGCCCTCTTCCTTGTCTTTTGGGCGATATCGCCTCTGGTGGCACGTTTCTTCGGACATCCGGAATTGCAGAAGATAATGACTGTGATGGGTATCGGAGCAATATTCAGCGGGCTGAACATTTCACAAACAGCAAGAATACGTTCACAACTGAAGTTCAAGAAGCTGGCCGCCATCAACATAATATCCACCCTGCTGGCTGTAATAACAGCCATTGTCATGGCACTGTGCGGAATGAGATACTGGGCTCTTGTGGGCCTGAACGTGGGCTATTCGGCATTCTTCTTTATCTGCCTTGTCGTGTCTTCGAAATGGGGATTGAAGTTTGAATTTGATGTTGAAAGATTCAAGAAATTCTGGAAATTTGGAGTAAACCTGTTGTTCTCTTATCTTGTCACGCAGCTGTCTCAGAACATTTTCGCATTCATCTTGGGCAAGTTCTACAATTCCTCGCAGGCAGGATTCATGGGACAGGCACAGAAACTGCAGCAGACTCCTGTCAATTCCCTTGAAAATTCAATCAGTGTTACGTCATATGTACTGATAGCCAAGGAAAAAAGCAATGAAGACAAGTACGAGAAAGTGAGAATGATGTTCGGCATTTACACCTTTGTAAATGCGATAGTGTGCGCCGGATTATTCGCACTGAGTTATCCGCTCATTTCCTTTGTGTTTCCCGAGAAATGGCTTCCTGTCATACCATATTTCAGACTGATGCTTGTGTGGGCACTTATATACCCTGTGTGCAGCCATATGATGATAATCTTTAAACTATTCAACAAAACATCGGTGATACGAAACATCCTTACAATAGAGAAAACGGGTATTATCGTTCTTGCCCTACTTCTCTATCCGCTGGGTGTGGAAGCAATAATACTGGGAGCGACCCTTATATCAACGGTGGCATTCCTGCTTTCCTGCCATTTTGCCAAGCGGCTCACACAGATTCCCATTTCCTTCTTCATAATGACGCTGCTGAAGAATATAGGTTTTTCATTTGGCATTGCGGCAATCACTTATTTAGCCATAACATGGATTCCAGGTTCGGCATTGGCACTTTTCGTAGGGGTTGCGGTATTCTGCTGTGCCACAGTGGTGAGCACGAAACTGTTCCGCAAAGAGTATTATGAAATGGCAAAAAGCCGGATTATTGCAAAAGACACATCAGCTGAGGCATAGGACCGCATTGATATTACAGGGGAAATGATTAATTTTGCATTTTAGAAAACAAATTTTACGAAAACATGAAAAGAAACATATTTGCGACCATATTTGTGGTGCTGCTCGCCACGGTGAGCTGGGCACAAGACAATGCCGCTTTTGCAGAACACGCCCAGAATGTCATAGACAAGTTTGCGAATGCCCCCACGTTACGTCATGCCACTGTGGGAGTGATGGTGTGCGACATTGATTCAGGAAAGTTAATAGCCAGTCATAATCCCGACTTATCGGTGATTACGGCATCGACGATGAAGACCGTTACCAGCAGTGCCGCACTGCTTCTGCTCGGTTCTCAATATCGGTTTAAGACACCTGTTTTCCTTGTGGGCGAGATTGACGGGGAGACCCTGCACGGCGACCTTGTGGTGGTGGGGTGCGGAGACCCCACACTTGGCTCGAAGCATTTTCCCGAGAATTCAAACATTGTGGAAGAAATAGTCCAAGGTCTTAAAAGTCGCGGCATACGCAAGATAAACGGCAAGATAATACTTGACCAGTCGCTTATCTCGTATCCCGATTATCCCGTTGAATGGGAAGTGGAAGACCTTGCATGGGGTTATGGCACCGGTGTGAACGCGGTGAATTTCAGCGACAACAGGCTTCATTTGAGGTTCACGTCAAAAGACGGTGAGATATCCAATGTTTCGATAGCACCTTCAGTTCCAGGTCTTGAGGTGATAAACAAACTGAGCCGTGGAAACGCCGACAATGTGAATGTACTTCTTGAGTCGGGACACCCATCTCTTATTCTCTACGGCAAGGCAAGTAATTCCGAGAATTACGACCTCACACTTGCCAACCCCATCCCCGGCGCAATGCTTGCCGACTCCATTGCCCATGCCCTTCGGAACGCCGACATCAATCTGCGCAATCACGACAATGCGGTGAAGGCAGAATTTGAAGGTGCCCGCACACTGCTTGTGGAGCATGAATCCCCATCGCTGCCCATCATCATCAAATCGCTTCTGGACCGCTCCGACAACATGTTTACCGAAGCCCTTCTGCTGGCGATAGCCGGCAGTCAGGGTCGCGAAGTTTCAACGGCAAACGGAGTGGAGGTTGTGCGTGAATTGTGGCGCAACGTGGGACTTGATGTTGACCCGCTTTTCCAAAGCGACGGCAGTGGTCTGGCACGTACCAATAAGGCCTCGGTGACGTTCTTCGCACAAATGCTCTCCTACATGAGCCGCCAGCGCTTCAACGGCATGGCACTGTGCGACCTGATGCCTCATGCCGGCACACGGATAGGCACCCCCATGGCAAACAGCAAGCTTCGCGACAACATTGCACTAAAGTCGGGGTCGATGCAGAACGTTCAGACTTTTGTGGGTTATTATCCCGCCGACAGTCCTCGTTACGCATGGGCAATCCTCGTGAACAACTTCCGCGGAACACGCGCATCGCTCAAGGACAACATGGGTCAGCTGCTGATTAATCTGTTCGGAGACAAATAGGAGACTAATCCAGGACCTTTATGCCTTAAAGAAGGAAAAGTTCACTTTTCCGTAGGCGCGATGCTCAGTAAACTGGGGTATCGACGAGAAGTCGTGTACCTTGGAATGTTCAATTATGACCATGGTTCCCTCAGTCACAAGGTCGGAATCAAGAATCAGTTGTGGTATTTCGGCAAACCTGGGATGGTCGTAAGGCGGGTCGGCAAAGATTATGTCGAATGAGCGATGACATGATGCAATGAACTTGAAGGCATCGCCACGCACAACCGTTATGTTGGGGTCATCCAGAATATTTTTAACCTTAGTGATGAATTTCCACTGAGTGGCAGCCTGCTCGACACATGTAACCGAGAGGCATCCACGGGAAAGAAATTCAAAACTGATGGCCCCGGTCCCTGCGAAAAGGTCGAGTGCATGGCACTGCTCAAGGTCGATTCTTGTGGCAAGGAGATTGAACAGACTTTCCCGCGCCATGTCGGTAGTGGGCCGCGCAGTGATGTTAGTCGGCACGGGGAAGCGCCTTCGTCCATATTTTCCACTGATAATTCTCATGGTTTGCCAGTATTTATGATATGAGATTTGCTATCGATAATGGGATATTGCCACCATCCACCTTCCTGCCAAACTTATCATGGAAAGGCGGCAGAGGCACAACGTTTGCCACATATTGCTTGAGCATGCCCATCAAATGAGTGTTGTCATCAAGGTTCATGTCGCTTCTAAGACAGATTGTGCCCGACTCCTGGTCTAAGTTAAAGGTTTCCCAAGCCTTGAGGGCAAAGAAAGCCACGTCGTCGGGGTCGCCAGTGGGGAGAGTATTGGCGAGCAGCAGGCTGCCCGAATCCGTTGCCACAAGGTCGGTGTGACTATCTTCAATGTTGATTAAAAGCGATTGCGCCGACTCCACCTCAGGAAGACGGTGACTGATAATGGCCTTAAGATGGCTCACTATGGGACAGTTGCTGAATGTTCGCCGCAGGAAATTAAGCAAATCGGCAGGCAGAGCCATGGCAACGTTAGCGTTGGAATCATCAGTCAGCAATCTGCAACAGCTGTTGTCAACATCCTCGCTGAGAATAATTTCCATCTCATCGGTGTTTTCGGTAAGCACCTCGCTCATGAGTGCCTGCGCCTGCTCAGATGAAGTCACTTCAGGCGGAACTATCATAAAATGCTGATTCCTCACTACAAGCACACAGGAGGCATAGTCTTGGAGAAGCTGGTCGTTGTCGTAGATGACATTCTCCAGGTTCCGCAGCGGAGTGAGGTCGCCCCCAACGGGTATACGCTCCACGATGACATGGCGCTCGGTGAAACGAACCACGTTGATGAGTTCTGGGGAGATTTCCAGTATCTGGTGCCAGTTGTGCGTATCAGAAAGAGTTTTCATCATGAGTCAAGATTAAAAAAATTAGATATTATTGTGCGGGTGGCATTGCTGATATTCTGTAATGTGGTCTCGGTACGCATTGCCTCCTCAAGAGGAAGGAACGGAGGCGTCACGGGAATTATTGCACGGAACGGCGGCAACTCAGCGTCATAGTCAACGCATCCACAGATAGCCACGCAAGGCACAGAAGCCTTGTTTGCCATTTCAAGGACCTGTGCCGGGAGTTTTCCCATCAATGTCTGTCCGTCGATACGCCCCTCCCCTGTTATAATCAGGTCGGCGTCGGCAATGATTTCGCAGAAACGACTGAGGCGAAGCATCTCGGCTGCACCGGAAGAAATGAGAGCATCGAAGAATGCCATCATCGCCGCAGCCACACCGCCGGCAGCACCGGCTCCAGGTGTATCAGCAACTGTATTAGGGAATAATCCGCTCATGTGATTCAGGCCTCGTTCCAACTCCACCACTTGTTCAGGAGTCGCCCCCTTTTGCGGTGCGAACACCGAAGCGGAGCCATTCTCACCGAGAAGAGGATTCCTCACATCGCAGAGCAGCGTGTAATGAGCCTGAGACGCAACCTCGAAGAACTCGTCTGCCTTGACTTGATTGATGCTCATAAAGTTGGCAGGAACCGGGCTGAGCAGATTTCAGTCCTTGTCGAGAAACTGAAGTCCAAGCGCATTGAGAATCCCCATACCACCGTCGCACGTAGCACTCCCTCCCAGAGTGAGGCAAATCTGGCGAAAACCATGTCGAAGCGCATCTGCAATCAGCACTCCGGTGCCGAGGGTGGACGTGTGCATTATATCGCGTTCAACGGAAGCAATCTGCGTAAGTCCGGTTGCTGAAGCGAGCTCCACGTAGGCGGTGTCACCGGCAGTCAGATAACTCGCTTCTAAGTTAACATCCGCAAAGCGTGGAGCAATGATGGGGTACGGTACCCTGCACCGATGCCATCTGGCATCAGGCACAACAGCTGCGATGGTCTGCAGAGTCCCTTCTCCACCATCTGCAAGTGGCACAGCAACCACATTAACATCTGGAGCCATCTCGGAAATGGTCCCGATAATCGTCTGGGCAATTTGCTGTTGGGTAGCCGAGCCCTTGAAACTGTCTGTTGCTATAACGATTTTCACTTTATACTTCCCCGCCTTTCA
>JAGCVR010000135.1 GCA_017962285.1 Muribaculaceae bacterium
CGAGGAACAGTTCAACACCTCCGGCGTGGAGGAGAAAGTGATTCTGAACATGTGCCGCGAATGGGAGTCGATAAAACGTCTCCAAACACTCGAAGACGAGGGCCGCATAGTGATAAACTCGGGCTACGGCATTGAAAACTGTACGCGCGAGAAGATGACGCGCATATTGCTGGGCAACGACATTCCCTACCCCGAGAGCCTCATCGTGAACACAAACGAGAACGTGAAGGCACAGCTCAAGAAAAGCGGCTTCCAAAGCTGCTGGATAAAGCGCGGTGACTTCCACGCCATGCACAAAGAGGACGTGAGCTATGTGCGCCACATCGACGAGGCACAGGAAGTGCTCCAGGAATATTTCCTGCGTGGGATAAAACGAGCCGTGATCAACGTGCATCTCGAGGGCGACCTGGTGAAATTCTACGGTGTGAAGGGCACTCCGTTCTTCTATTGGTTCTATCCGTTCGACCTGGGTCACAGCAAATACGGGTGGGAGGAAGTGAACGGCAAGTCGCAGGGCATAGAGTTCAGCGAAGACACGCTCAAGGACATCTGCCACCGCGCCGCCGATGAACTCGGCATAGAGGTGTATGGCGGCGACTGCATCGTTTCGCCCGAAGGAAAGATACAGATTATCGATTTCAACGACTGGCCAAGCTTCGCTCCGTGCCGCGCCGAAGCATCCACACACATTGCCAAGCGCGTTCTCGCCATTGTCAAAGAGCATTAAAAGCAAGCAATCATGCGAAGTTTTAAGGAAATAAAGCAGCAATACCGCAGTTCCCTAAAGTCGATGGACACGGAAGAGACAATCGACCTGATGTTCTATCGCCCCATCGGATATGCCTGGGCATTGCTGTTTGCCAAACTTGGTGTAACACCAAACGTGGTGACCATAATCTCCATAATTCTTGGTGTGGCAGGTGGCGTGCTGCTGTACTTTGGCGCCAGTCCGCTGATCTGGCTCAACTATGTGGGCATTCTGCTCATAATCTGGGCTAACAGCTACGACAGTGCCGACGGTCAGCTCGCCCGCATGACGGGACAGTATTCACGCCTTGGCCGCATTCTGGACGGCGTGAGCGGTGACTTGTGGTTCATCGCCATCTATTTTGCCCTTACGTTCCGTGAACTCCATTTCGGCGACAGCGCACTGGGCACTTTCTTCTGCGAGCATGGGTGGGTGATATGGACACTTGCCATAGTGGCAGGTGCCAGCCACGCATTCCAAGCCGCCATGGCCGACTACTACCGCCAGTTCCACCTCTATTTCCTGAAAGGGAAGGACGGCAGCGAACTCGACAGCGTGGCGGCACTCAATGCCGACTATCGCAAAATCTCGTGGAGCGAGCAACCGCTGAAGAAACTCACCATGTTCTTCTACCGCAACTACACCGCCAACCAGGAGCGGTTCACGCCTCAGATGCAACGCCTTCGCGGCAAGCTCAAAGAGGAATACGGAGACGACATACCACAGGAGTTCCGCGACAAATTCCGCGCCAAGAGCAAGCCGCTGATGAAATACACCAACATGCTTTCGTTCAACACCCGCACCATTGCCATGTTTCTGGCAGTGATAGTGAAAATGCCATGGCTCTATTTCGTCTTTGAGATTGTGGTGCTCAACGCCATGCTTGTGTATATGATCTGCTCGCACGAACACCGCTGCAAATCACTTATTAAATCAAACTTCCAATCCTAAGGGTTGGAATATCATCGTTTCAAGAGATATGGGAATAATGGCAATAAGAAACCTGCGCCGTCAGGAAGTGAGAGGGGTGATTTTCGACTACGGAGGCACCCTCGACAGTCGTGGAGTACACTGGAGCGAGATTATCTGGGATGCGTACCGTCATTCGTCGATTCCCGTTGAGAAGGAACAGTTCCGTGAGAGCTATGTGAAAGCTGAGCGTGAGCTGGCTCGCAACAGACACATCCTGCCCCAGGACGACTTTCACACATTATTACTTAAAAAGATGCGCATCGAGCTCGCCGACCTCGCAGGAAAGGGTTTGATTGAGAGCGATAAAGTGGAGCAATGGGCTCAGGAGACGGCACGTTACTGCGACGACAGCGCCCGGGAATGTATTGAAGAAGCCCGTCCTGTGCTTGAAATGCTCAGCAAACGGATGCCCCTGATGCTCGTGAGCAACTTCTATGGAAATATCGACAGCGTACTTCGCGCCTACGATATCCGGCATTATTTCAAGGGAATCATAGAGAGTGCCGTGGTGGGAGTGCGCAAACCAAACCCCACCCTGTTCCTTCTGGGAGTGGACGCTCTGGAACTGGACCCCCGGCAAGTGCTGGTAGTAGGCGACAGTCTCCACAAAGACATCGAGCCAGCCGAGCAACTCGGTTGCCAGGTGCTATGGCTTAAAGGCAAGGGGTGGACCGCCGAAGAAGATGCCTACATCCATCCAAGCATGATAAAGAGCATTACCGACGTTCCAGCCCACATCATTTCCGATTAGCGCTGAAACCGGCTTTGTTTTTGACCTTTTTTTCAGAAAATGTGGCAGTGCTTAATTTACTTATTTTAACACCAATCGGCAAAACAAGGCGAAAATAAAGATATTTTAACATAAACCAAACTTCATAAGTATAATTTAACTATTAAATATTGTAAAATAGTAGTGTAATTCAAAAAAAGGGAGTACTTTTGATACGCATTTCCTTTGAGAAATGAAAGAATCATGGGAACTGCTAATACCGAGAACTAAAAAATAATAACAAATAAAAAGTGTAAGTAAGAAATTATTTAATTTATGAAAGCAACAAACGTAAAGCCAGCTACCGGCAAATTAGGTGTTATGGTAGTAGGTCTGGGTGCTGTGAGCACCACATTTATCACCGGAGTTCTGATGGCACGCAAAGGCCTCACCAAACCGGTTGGTTCAATGACGCAATATGACAAGATGCGCGTTGGCCGCGGAGCTGAGAAGAAGTATCTCCACTACAAGGACATCGTTCCCATTGCAGACTTGAACGACATTGAATTTGCAGCTTGGGACGTTTATCCCGCAAATGCTTACGAGTCGGCCATCAATGCCGAAGTACTCAAAGAGAAAGACATCAACCCCGTTAAGGATGAGCTTCTTGCCATCAAGCCGCTTAAGGCCGCTTTCGACAAGAACTACGCAAAACGCCTCGACGGCGACAACGTGAAGCAGTGCAAGGACCGCTGGGACATGGCACAGCAGATTCGTGAAGATATCCGCAACTTCAAGGCTGAAAAGGGCGTGGACCGCGTGGTTGTTCTCTGGGCAGCATCAACTGAGATTTACGTTGCTCCCGACATGAAATATCACGGAACACTCGCAGCTCTTGAGGAGGCAATGAAGAACGACGAAACCGCTTACATTGCACCATCCATGTGCTACGCTTACGCCGCACTGAAAGAAGACGCTCCATTTGTGATGGGTGCTCCCAACACAACAGTGGACATCCCGGCAATGTGGGAACTCGCAGAAGAGACCAAGATACCTATCGCAGGTAAAGACTTCAAGACTGGCCAGACACTTGTAAAGAGTGGTTTCGCTCCTATCATCGGCACACGTATGCTGGGTCTGAGCGGATGGTTCTCGACCAACATACTCGGCAACCCCGACGGCCTTGTGCTCGACGAGCCCGCAAACTTCCGCACAAAAGAGGTGAGCAAGCTCTCCACACTTGAATCAATTCTGGTGGCAGACGAACAGCCCGATCTCTACAGCAACTACTTCCACAAAGTGCGTATCAACTATTATCCACCCCGCAACGACAACAAAGAGGGCTGGGACAACATTGATATCTTTGGCTGGATGGGCTATCCGATGCAGATAAAGATCAACTTCCTCTGCCGCGACTATAACCTTGCAGCACCTCTGTGTCTTGACCTGGTACTGCTTATCGACCTTGCCCACCGTGCAGGCCGCTACGGCACACAGCGCTTCCTGAGCTTCTATCTCAAGAGCCCGATGCACGACTACACCAAGGACGAAATCCCCGTAAACCACCTGTTCCAGCAGTATGTGATGCTGAAGAACGCTATCCGCGAAATGGGTGGCTACGAAGCTGACGAAGAAATAGATTAATTAAGACTCTTTTTCATACAGGGGAAAGCTCGGTCAGTGATGCCCGGGCTTTCCATTTTTTGTTTACGAAAGAGTTTATCTCAAATCGGCCATTAGGGTTTATTCCACACTCCTGGACTTAATCACTTGCAGACCACTGTCTGCGGTGCGCTTTCGTTGTTGCAGTGGTCAAGCGCCGTAACGGCAAAGCAATCGCCACTTACTGCCTTTGCCGGTGAAAATGAAGTATGCGGTGTAACGGCTACGATATTTGCTGGGTTATCGAAGTCCCTTGCAGAACCTGCAGGGAAGCGATAAACCACATATTGCACCGCGCGCTGCATCTCTCCCGAAGCCTTCGGCTCCTTCCACGAGAGGACAAGATTGCCGGCAATGCGGCGCTGCTTGAGCTGACGAACCGGAAGCGGCGGGATGCTGTCGAGCCATGTGTAAGCCGGTATGATAGCCGGAGTGGACTGATGGTGAAGCGCGAGAGAATCGAGAATGCCGTTGAAATTCTGAGTAATGGTGTAGCCGGGCCACCATGTAATGCCATGAACGCCTTCGAGAGAGCGCTGCAGCGAGATGCGGTGGTTGAGCTGTGTAGGACACAGCGTGTCGGGCACATCGTGATGAGTCATTATGTTGTGAGCCGAGATGCCGAAATACATGTGACGGTCGTTGGCATGCCGTGCCCACCAGTAAGACAGTTCAAGCGCAGGGGCGCGCTTGTGTTCCAGTTCCCAGTAGAGTTGCGGCACCATGTAATCCACCCAACCGCATCGAGTCCATTTGGGGCAGTCGGCATAGAGGGCATCGTAGCACTGGAGGGCGTCGGTCTCGCTGCCATCAGGGTCGCTCGTTCGGTTCCGCCACACACCGAACGGACTTATGCCGAAACGCACCCACGGCTTAATGCCTTGAATGGTATGGTGCAATTGTTCTATCAGCATGTCCACGTTCTGGCGGCGCCAATCACCGCGGTCCATACCATTGCCGTAGCGGGCATAGGAATCATCATCAGGGAAATCCACTCCCTCGACCGGATAGGGATAGAAATAATCGTCCATGTGGATAGCATCGACATCGTATCTGGTGAGAATGTCGGCAACCACCTTATTTATGAAATCCCTGCTTTCGGGCAGTCCCGGGTCAAAATAAATCTTGCCGTCGGCATAGGAGAGAAACCACTCGGGATGCTCATAGTAGATATGTCCTTTCGCCGGCATTTCGCCTTTAGAAGCTGTTACGCGATAAGGATTTATCCAGGCATGGAGTTCCATCCCTCGGTTATGCGCCTCCGTTATCATAAACTGCAGCGGGTCCCAGTCGGGGTCGGGCGCCACGCCGGCTGTTCCACTTATGTAGCGCGACCACGGTTCAAGACTGCTGTGATAGGCGGCATCGGCCTGCGGACGAATCTGCCAGATCACGGCATTACAGCCTGCCTGCTTCAGGAGATTTAGCTGGTGGCGGAGATATGCCTGGTTTTCGGCAGTCGTCATCCGCGCATACTGCTCCTGCCCTATTATGTGCATCCACGCACCACGGAACTCATGCTTGGGGTTCTGAGCCACTGCTGAGGAAAAGCCGCAAACCACAACGAGTACGGCCACAGATGTCAATCGCAAAAAACTTTTCATCATATTTTTAAAATTTCTATTTTTTACAAATATAGTGCAAACCGAACGCAATAAAAAGAATTTATTCATTTTTTATTGGTTATTTTAATTCGGTTATCGGGCGGAGCATTATCAAATTATGCGTACCTTTGCAGAATAAAAGAAATATGTGGATTGCATTTGCCATATTATCATCGCTCTGTCTTGGGTTCTACGACATCTTCAAGAAACTGTCGCTTGAGCGCAACAATGTGCTCATTGTGCTGTTTCTGAACACCTTGTTCTGCACATTGTTCCTCTCCCCGGTACTCATTGGCGGTATTGGAAGCGGCTCGTTTGAGGTGTATTCTTTTCACGACCACATGCTGATGGTTCTCAAGGCCGGCATTGTTTTGTCGTCGTGGGCTCTGGGCTACGTGGCAATAAAGCATCTGCCGCTGACCATAACCGGTCCCATCAGCGCCATGCGCCCTGTGATAGTGCTTGTGGGAGCACTTGTGATTTTCGGCGAATGCCTCAATGCGATGCAGTGGATTGGTAGTCTGCTGGGGTTCGGCTCGCTCCTGATTATCAGCCAGATAGGTGCGCGCGAGGGATTCTCGCTGCGCAACAGCCGCTGGCTGTGGTATATACTCGGAGCCACAGTGCTTGCTGCCGTGAGCGCACTCTATGACAAATATCTGATGCGTCACTACGAGCCACTTGCCGTTCAGGCATGGTTCTCGTTCTATCAGTGCCTTATCATGGGTGCTATTACCTGGGTGGCTGTAAGACACGGTGTTGGTATGAACGACAGATTCCAGTGGCGATGGACCATATTACTCATATCGGTGTTTATTACGATCGCCGATTTGGCGTATTTCTTTGCCTTGAGCATCGACGGGTCGATGGTGAGTGTGGTGAGTATGATTCGCCGTGGCAGCGTGCTTGTCACGTTCTTCTATGGTGTGATAGTGCTCCGCGAGAAAAACATTAAGCTTAAAGCCCTTGACCTGGCCGTTCTTCTCGTGGGTCTCACGCTGCTGATAGCAGGAAGCTATTAGAATAAGTGGAAGTGAAAATTGAAGTAATCGGGCTTTGCCCGAGGAAGTGAAAGAATGAAGTGAAAGATGAAGTAATGCGCTGCCCGCAGGAAGTGAAAAAAATGAAGTGAATTAGAAACATTAATTATTAAAAAATATATCAACATGAAGACTATTTTAAAAGAAAACGTTCCCGTGGCACTTTGCAGCGACCATGCCGGTCTTGCCACAAAACTTGCAGTGATTGAGTATCTTAAGAGCCAAGGCATAGCCTATAAGGACTTTGGCACCTACACAGAAGCGAGTTGCGACTATCCCGACTTTGCCCACCCATGCGCCGAGGCAGTTGAAAGCGGCGAATGTTATCCCGGCATAGCCGTTTGCGGCAGCGGTGAGGGCATAAACATCACTCTGAACAAGCATCAGGGAATCCGCTCGGCATTGTGCTGGATTCCTCAGGTTGCAGCCCTTGCACGTCAGCACAACAATGCCAACGTTCTGGCGATGCCCGGTCGTTTTGTGAGCAATGAAGAAGCCATAGAGATGGTAAAGACGTTCCTCAGCACCGAATTTGAGGGCGGCCGTCACCAGAACCGCATTGACAAAATACCTGTAAAGGGTTGATTCCGTGCGAGAAACAAGGCGCTATCAGCCATAGTTGGCACGGAGAACACAAATTGGCACGAAATTTGCAATAAGATTTGTGGCAATGACAAGAAAATAGTAAATTTGCATAAATTGCCTGAATAGGGCATGAAAAGAGTTTTATTATAGTTCTATACCAATATGAAACGCCTTGACATCACTTTTGCCGAAAAGATGCTCGAGACAGGGGCTGTGAAGTTTCAGCCCACGTCACCGTTTTTGTGGGGTACGGGCTGGTACTCCCCCATATATATTGACAATCTGGCAGCATTGTC
>JAGCVR010000136.1 GCA_017962285.1 Muribaculaceae bacterium
AGAACGGCATCGTAGCGTTCGCGCAATTCCGCCGAACTTGTGCCAAGCGTTCGCATGAGGTCATCCCACATCTCAGGTTGCATATAGGCACTGATATCCATCGTGCCACGGTCGCTCACGATTATGCAGTTCTCACGGGTTTCCTGCGCCATGCGGTAGAACTTGTCTTCCAGCGCAAGCTGTATCTCAAGCGTAGCTTTCTCGCCCTCGTAGAAATAACGTTTGTTCGTGGTCAGATAGTTCATTCCTGCCGCCGTGAACATCGTTGGCACTTCCGGCAAAGTGAACACCTGATATCCCATGCCTGTGAAATGTTCCACAATCTTGGCAAGTGCCGTGGTCTTGCCGGCGCACGGCCCACCTGTAAGTACAATACGGGTTATCTCTTTCATGTCGTATTAATTTCTAACGGTAAAAATACCTTTCATTTTCAAAATACAAATATAAACATTTTTTCTATCTCTGTCCACACAATCACAGATTAATTTCATTTTTTGCCTTCATATTCCGTTCTCCGCTCACATCCCCCATAGATTTCGCACTACGGTCCAAATCGCCACCAGTACAAGAATGGCTCCGACCACCTTTCCCGTGGTAAAGAAATCGTAGAAACGCTCATGCTTGTCGTGATAGATTTCCAGATAACAATACCCAGCCAGAAAAGGTAACATACAGAACAAAAACGCGTTAGCCTTAAATGCTCCGATAAAATCGCCGTGCATTATCGCATGCAGCATCCGCTGACTACCGCATCCGGGGCATTTGTAGCCGGTGAGAGTGTAAACAATGCACTTAGGTAACACGCTGTGCTTCATGGGATCAACAAAAAAATAAATGGTCCCCACCAGCAGAAGGCACAGGACCACTATCAATATTTTGTTGCGTCTATCCATAAGAGTCGGCAACTACTTCTCTTACCAAAGCAGCGAAAAGGCGAACATGAACGGACCGCTTATCAAGCCCAGTATTATGGACGCGATGCAGAGCCATGCGCTCCATTCGCTCATCTTTTCAGCTTTCTTGACATCACCACGGCGATAAGCAGGACGAACCATTGTTCCCAGTATCAAAGCCACAACACCTGCCACAGAGCAGCACAATATTGTCGCCACTGCCGACCACCCGATGTTTGTGGGAGGGCAGTCGCTCATGTCCACATCGTCCTCAAGCGCATAATTCGGCATGGGTGGCTGCGCATAATTCTGCATGGGTGCCTGTTCTTCGGCTCTCGGCATACGGTCGCCCATCACATACTCCACACCGGATGCCGGTTCGGGGATGCTCTCTGTTTCAATCTCTGATTGTGGTTCAGCCTCTTGAACAAAAACAGGTTCTTCCTGGGGCTGCTGGCACAAAACGTCTTGCTCCACAGGAGCATCTTCCAAAGTCGGAATCTCGCCTTGTATTGGAGCCGCTTCCACAACAGGTTCAGGGACACTCTCGCCCACAGCTTCAGCCAACACACCGGCAAGTTCGGGGACATCACCTATCTTTTCCCAGTCTTCCATACCACTACGCCAAACGTATGTGTCGCGAGTTATCTGCATCTTTGCCAAATCCTCAGCCTCAATCGGTCCGGCCTGAACTCCATTATTGTTAATCCAGTATTGCATAGTAAAATATTTATTTGCTAATAATCAACTCACAAAGTTACGAATAAACGATTGAAATAAAAAAGAAAACGACTGCTCTTTTTTGTCTGGAATTACAATTCAAGCGATAAAATGCTAAATTTCATTCAATTCTCCGGTTTTTCCGTAATATGCCAAAGAATGGTCTGGACTATGCCGCGTACTGCCAGATAAGCGAGGAAAGCCACCCACAATCGATGATTTTTCCACGAGGATGGCAACACGTAATAGAGGGCGAAGAACGTTGCTCCCGCCACAGCCACCGTCATGAGCATTGCACGGGTGCGCGATACTCCTATATACACACCATCCCAAACAAATGCCGACACGCCACACACTGGTATCAGCGCGCACCACCACCGGTAGGCCATGGCAGCATCCACCACTTCAGTGGAGTTTGTAAGCAGCGAAAAAATCTGTCGCGGCAATGCCACATACAGCAACGTAAACACCGCCATTATCAGTATTCCCCAGGCGAACAGATTCCGCAATGTCTCGTTCTCTCGCGTCCTGTCGCCCATTCCGCAGTATTTTCCCACCACCACCTCGCCGGCTTGTGCCACGCCATCCATAAAATAGGAGAAAAGCGTGAACAGCTGCATTATAAGGGAATTCACAGCAAGTATCACATCACCTGAGCGGGCTCCTACCGACAAGAAAAACGTGGTTACAGCCATCATAATCAATGTGCGCCAGAATATGTGATTGTTTACCCGCAGAAAACGCCCTGCATCAGACAGGTGAAACATCGTAGCGACACTGAAATCGGCAATATCCTTCCGATACTTCCGCACCAGTACCCATACGCTGTATCCAAGTCCAAGCCACTCTGCAAGACAAGTTCCCCAAGCAATTCCGATAAATCCCAGTTTCAGCCCGAACACCAGCATCAGACTCAGCGCCACGTTCAGCACATTCACCCCTATGGAAATCGCCATGGGATGCACCGAGTCCTGACGGCCAAGCAGCCATCCTTTTATACTCATCATCAGCAATGTGGGCACTGCACCCCACACAACCACATAGAAATACGATTCAGCAAGAACACGCACATCGTCCGACGGACCGATAACGTCCATTGCGAGCACACAAAGCGGCTTCTGCAGCAGCAACAGTGCCACGGCGATTACCATGGCAAGCCCCGCCGAATGTTGAAGAAGGTGGGAAATGGAGCTTCTGTCGCCGGCACCTGTGGCTTGAGCCGTGAGTCCCGATGTGCCCATACGCAGGAACCCGAAAGCCCAGTAGATTATATTGAATATCATCGACCCCACGGCAATGGCTCCAATTGTCTGCGCACCGCCTATATGCCCGGCGATGGCAGTATCGAGCAAGCCAAGCAGCGGAATAGTAACGTTTGCCACTACCGACGGCAAGGCAATGCGGAGTATTTCACGATTCACCTGCCTCATCTTGCAGCACAATGGTTGCACACTCCTCGCAACACATAGGTAACCTCACTGACCTTAAACCCGGCAGGGACCGAGACCACGGGAACATGAATCTCATCCATACAATAAGTCTTGCCA
>JAGCVR010000137.1 GCA_017962285.1 Muribaculaceae bacterium
CTTCGTTGTGTCCATTTCATGCCCTATGCCGGCACTCACATAGGCTGAATTAGCCTGTGTGATGGTTCCGCCGCGCATGGTGGTCAGCAGATGTGGGGCAAAATCTCCGTGTCCTGTGTTGGCGGTAAGTTGAACGGAATAGTCAAATGTGGTTTGCGCGTGCAGCTTTGGCATAAAGGCAGTCAAGCAGACTGTTATTGCCACAATGAGTATGCAGCAACATTTTCGCATGTCAATCACTGGTTTGTATCTCTTTTATACGTGTCGATATGGCGGCTCTTTTTCTGCTCGGTGATTTCCGAAATCTTAAAGAAAATCCCTGTTTCTTCCACTTCGCCAAACTCATGGTTTATGGCAGTGCCGAAGAGCCGCATGGTGGGCGAAAGACTCATGTAGGCATTAACGAGCGGTGGGATGAGAAAGCCGTGGCTGCGGATGAAATCGTTAAGCCGTCGGTAATCCTCCTTGAAGTCGTTGCACACAAAGAACGACTTCAGTGAGTTGATGTCACAATCCGTGTCGAGAGGTTCTATAGGAACCACCAGCTGGTCAGGGTCGGGGAAATACATGTGAAGGAAACACAGGAGCAGGTTGCGGCAATCGCGGTTGTAGGTGGGATACATGGTGGCTTTGCCAAACAAATACTCCACTTCGGGATGAAGCACGGTTATTGCTCCAAGGCCGTCCCACAGATTGTCGAGAGCGAAAATCGCCTTGCTTCCGGCTCGCGTGGACTGATATTCGGGACACACGAAAGAGCGGCCAAGTTCAATGGTTTTCGGCAGGAATTCACGCACAAATCTGTCGGAGAACCGGAACATGTGGGCGGTGGCTATTCTGGGTTCCCCTTCCTGTGTAAAGCGTATGTCAGAGCCAAGGATGTATCTGTAAGCCCCTATTATTTCTTTTCGTGCAGGGTTCCACACGAAAAGCTGCTTGCACGACGGCACCATCAGGTCAAACTCATCGATGTCGCAGGCTTTTCCTGTGCCGCCGCCAGCCTGACGGAACGAAATTTCCCTGAGACGCCCAATCTCGCGCATCACATTGGGCGAATTGTGGGCATCCACGACATAAATCTCGTTGTCGGCCTTGTTCGTGTGGCGCAGGAAACGCTGTGGAGTAAGTTCCTTCTCAATCAGGCTCAGTTCAACCGGTGGGATTATAGTTTCCATATCATTTTCTTTTATTTAGAACTCGGTTTCAGTCCATAAACCACATCACAAAGCCGCTGTGCTTCTTCGCGCGGGCGTGCCGCGTCGAGCGAAGTGTGAGGAATCAAAGGACCAAAAACCACGTGCAAGGTGCTATTCTCTTTTTTTATCATTTCCCGGGGCAAAAGAATCATTTCGGCATTGAATTTCATGCCCAGTCGCTTACGCCAGTCCGCGATTCTGTAGAACCATGAAGAATTTGCCTCATCAAAATAAATTGGGACAATGTCTCTCTGGTAATTCACAGCAAGTGTGATGACAGACTTTTTCCATTCAAGGTCATGAATCTTGCCGTCGGGTTGTCTGCGCGAGCACAATCCGGCGGGGAATGTTATCATTTGTTTGTCGCCGGCATACTCAGCCTCAATCTCATTTACCCGTTCCCGAGACTGAGCCCCGTATTTGTTTACAGGCAGAAAAACGCTTTTCAGCGGTTCCACCGCCATCAGCAAATCGTTCACGATAAATTTAATCCTGCCGTCGTATCGGTTGCCCAGAAGCGATATTAATGCCAATCCGTCGAGACCGCCAAGCGGATGGTTGGAGGCAAAGAGGAACCGCCCTGAAGCGGGAATGTTTTCTTCACCGCTCACTTTGACGCTGATTCCCATCTCTTTCAGATAACCGCTTGCGGCTTCCGAACCCTGTGCGGGATGAACATTTCTCAACAATTCATTAAGGCGGTCCTGGCAGATGAGGCGCTCAAGACCCCGCGTGACAAAACGCGGAATAAACTTTGAGTGGCGCGGCAAACGCTTGGCGACCACTTCGGCAACGTTTATCTGTTGAGGACCTGAGCTCATAAAAATGCCTTTGAAATAACAAAGTTAGTGAAAAGGTAAAACTTTTTCAAGAAAAAGTTCTTACTTTTGCACTAAAGTATAAGATTGCTTATAAACGATGCCGACACATCTTCACGACATACATATCTCCGACAAGGGTTTGACCAAGGCTCTTCTGCCGTCGCAAATCGCTTCTCTCGCTGTGATTGGGGTAATATGCTTCATGTTGTTTCCTCTTGCCGAGGCATTGTCGCTGATCTGTTCGCTTGCGGTCTGCTATCTGGCTTCGAGATGCTTGCTGAAATTGCTCGACATAAAATCACCGGGCAGTGAATTTGTCTTTTTGGCAATTTCCTTGGGCAGTGCCATACTGATGACGCTGAACATCTGGCAATGGACCTATTGGGGTGGTGGGTCGATGACCGATCCGATTCTCCACGCCGACGACAGCAAGTATTTCAACTGGGCACTTCACTACTGCGATGGCAACGTGGCGCTGCCCAAAGTGGAATTTCCCGGCTACCCGGTACTCATTTGGTGTCTGTGGAAGCTGTTTGGAGTGAGCTTCATCTGGCCCATGGCGCTGAATTACCTTGCACTGTTGGTTTCTATTGTCCTTGCAGGCGGAATTGCCGTGCGACTTCTCGAAGGGAAGGTGTCGCTGGGCCGGAATGCCGTGGCGTTCATGGCTATGGCGCTCACGGCTACTCAGTTCTATTTCCTCTCTCAAGGAATCAGGCTTCAGAAAGAAGCGTTGATATATCTTTCGGTGGCACTTGTGGCTTATGCTATGGCTGGTCTCGCTCACACCAAGACTTCGTTCAGGTGGGCGGATGTCCTGTTGTTCCTTTTCGGAGCGGCTTTAATGGCGGTGATGCGCACAACCTGGATGTATTTTATTCTGCTTGCCGTGCTCTTCATTTTTGCGGGTAAGCAATGGAGAACTAATAAAGGCAAGGTTGCTGTTATCGTTTTCACTACCTTGTTGTTTTTTGTTATTGGCAGCCTGTATGCCCGCAATCCGGCAACATACCGCCATCCGGCGATAATCAGCGGCGGCGAAGTGATGCAGGAGCAGTTTGTGAGAGGAAACAGCCAGGGGTTGTATAAAAGTCTCTTGGGCAATTATTTCTTCGCGCCGTTATGGCAGCGCATAGCAATGCTTCCAGTTACGGCGGCGGTACAGTTCATAATTCCTTTCCCGTGGTTGCCCGACGGTGAGCCGGTTATGTTCGATACCGTTCTGCCACGCATCAACATTGTGTGGTATGTGGTGGGGATATTGTCGCTGTTCTATTATATTTTCATGGCGTGGCGCAACACCACGTCGATTGGGACCTGGCTATTCTGGCCGGCTGTTTCCTATGTGATAATAGCAGTTCTCACGGCAGGTTCGGTGAGCCGCTATGTGTTGCCGTTCATTCCACTTTTCACTGTTGTTGCCATCTACACGGTATTCTGTGCCAAGACACCTGCGATGAAACTCCTGCTGAAGTGGTGGTGCATTGCGGTGTTCTCATTGCTTGCGGCGGCTTTGGTCTTGTGCTTTTTGCTTCAGAACGGCATGCTGAAACTTTAAATCAAATAGGTCATTAGGGTTTTAAGGAAGACTCCGCAGCCATAGGGCGAAGAAATTGTCATAGATGCGATACCCAGTGCTTTCTTTTATTATCACTTGATTGGATTCCAGCTTTTCAATTGAAGTTTGGACACTGCTGGGTGCCGGTAGCTTGTGCCGCCCGATGAAATCTTGCGACAATGGCTTTTCAACCATCTGTTCACTGGCAATAGCCTTAGCCACAGCCGCCTGATTGACAGTCATTGCACCGTAATAGTTCTGGAACACAGGAGACTGCTCATCGACCAGCTGACTAATAACCTGTTCAAGCAACTTTTGAGTAATAGGTTCCTCGCTGTTTTGATATATTCTGTTGAGAACAGCATGGACATACCATGTGACTCCATACATCTTTTCATATAGCTGGTGGAACAAATCAACTGAAATTTCACGGTTCTGTTCCGCGAAAAAATCATTGGCAAATTTCCGGTATTTAGATTCATCAAGCGGTCCAAGATGCATCATCTGTGTACTCTGGAAGAATGGTCGGTTCACCGACGAGAACATCTGTTCAAGTACGTGATGCTGACTTCCGGCAAAGATGAAATAGACATTAGGCAAAAATTGGATATAGGAGCGCAAGAGTGCTTCAATTCCGGTATCGTCATATTGCAATATCTGCTGAAACTCATCAATTGCGACGTAGCAACGCTTGCCCGACTGTTGCATATATTGGAAAATCTGCTCCAGGGTTCCACGCTCCTCATTTGGCGCAATGTCGAGGCTCACAGTGGGAACTCCCGTGATTTCATCGTAAGTCACAGTAGGACGGAAACGACGGAAAAACTGAGATACTTTGCGCATGGCGGTTTGCGAGGGAGAATCCAACTTGCCTAAAATGGCACGTGCCATTGCCTGCACCATCTGCTGCAAGTTCTTTGTGGGAAAGATGTCGATATAGAAGCATCGCACGTTGGGCTGCGTCTGTCCGGTGTGGTTAAACACATGGTGTATCAAGCCGGTTTTGCCCATGCGGCGAGGTGCTACCAATGTGATGTTGCGCTCATTGTGCAACGCGGTAATGATGGCTTGTGTTTCTGTCTCTCGGTCGCAAAAATATTCTGGACCTTTGTAGCCGTAAGTCAAAAAAGGATTGTTCAGTTTTGCCATGACACTTATTACATAAAAACCGTTACGGATTTTCCGTAACGCAAATTACGTAATAATTTTTGACTTCCGCAAATTTTTCAACATTTTTATATTATAGCGACACCCGATTGTAGAAAAGCAACCGGGTGTCATTATGATATTATGAGTGAATGGTATGTCAGTGGACGAGCGTGCCGATGGGTTCACCGTCGATAAGCACCTTGCGCAGATTTCCTTTCACGTCCATGTTGAACACATAAATCGGCAGATGGTTTTCCTTGCACATGATTGTGGCGGTCATGTCCATCACCTTAAGCCCGCGGGTGTAAACCTCATCGAATGTGATTTCGCTGAATTTCACGGCGGTGGGGTCTTTTTCCGGGTCGGCGGTGTAAACGCCGTCAACACGGGTTCCCTTGAGCATCACGTCGGCCTCGATTTCAAATCCTCTCAATGCCGAACCGGTGTCGGTGGTGAAATACGGGCTGCCAGTGCCGCACGACATTATGGCAACCTTGCCCTGTTCCATGGCTTCAATGGCGCGCCACTTGCTGAATTGCTCGCCGATGGGGAACATGTTTATCGCCGTGAGGACCACCGAAGGTTGTCCGGCGGCTGTCAGTGCCGACGACAATGCCAGAGAGTTAATCACCGTGGCAAGCATGCCCATCTGGTCGCCTTTTACTCGGTCGAATCCTTCGGAAGCACCCTTAAGCCCGCGGAAGATGTTGCCTCCGCCAATCACGATGCCCACCTGCACTCCGGCATCCACTATTTCCTTGATCTGTTCGGCATAGTCGGTGAGGCGCTGAGTGTCGATGCCGTGTCCTTGAGCGCCCATAAGCGATTCGCCGCTCAATTTAAGAAGTATTCGTTTAAATCTTGGTTCCATGTCTTTAGTCTTATGTTGTTCGTGGTTTTGGAAAAAAATGGTTGAACAAAAAACGTTCAACCATTATATTTGGTATATCAATTGATGATTATGAAATCTGTTTGTTTCACTGTCTTTTACTTTCCTGCCTCAGCTTTTGCACGTTCCAGATACTTGTCGATTCCGTTCTGAGCAGCGTACATGGGGAATTTATCTTTCAGGCTCTGATAGAGTTCAGCCTCTTGGGCATATTTTTTCTGCTCGCGGAGAACCACGGCTTTCTTTATCATGAACAGCGGCGTGTAGTCGGGGTTGTCCTTCGAGAGTGAAATCGCCTTGTCGAAAGCTCCGATTGCCTTGTCGAGCTGCTTGAGGTTTACATAGCAGTCGCCCAGCAGCGATTGTGAAGCGGGGCCTACGATGTTACCTTTGGGGTCGAAGTTGTTCAGGTATCTTGCGGCTTCCTCATATTTGCCTTTTTGGTAAAGCAGTATTGCTGCATTGAGATTGGCGCGGTTCGCGGGTTTGTTGCTGTAGCTGTCGGCAACCTTCTTATAACCCAGAAGAGCGGTTGAATCATTTCCGTTGAACAAAAGTTCCATGTCGGCCTTGGAAATATCTTCGGTAGCATTCTTCAGGTTGGGGTTGCGGAAGCCATAGATGTAAACCACTGCAATCAGGACCAATGCGAGAATTATGCCTATTGGCCAGTAAATCAACTTCTTGTTGTTTTCGAGTTTCTGTTCAAACGTCGATAGCGATTCGTTGAATTCTTCAAGCGAAGTGCGCACGTTTCCTTTTTGTTTCTTTGCCATTTTTAGAAAATATGTTATTCGTTTAGTTATTCTTTTTATTTTGGACTTGCAAAATTAATGCTTTTTTGTTGAAAATAAGCAATATTTTTTCCTTTTTTTGATTGCAAGCACTATCTTTGTCATAAGATTAAACAAAAATCACGCTTGATTTAATATGGCACAAAAAGAAAACGACCCTGCCCAAATGGTGATTCTGGGTCAGTATAA
>JAGCVR010000013.1 GCA_017962285.1 Muribaculaceae bacterium
ATGGACGACATCACCGATCTGGAACGGGAGACAATCGACAAGATTATAGCCAAGATCAAGAGCGACCCCGAGACCGACGAGGTGAAGCTGACCGAGCTTAACCTGTGGAAGAAAATACGCAGCAAGACATTGATGGGCCGCCGTACCGGCGTGGGCACCACAGGCGAAGGCGACATGATTGCCGCAATGGGTCTGCGTTACGGAACCGACGATGCCACGGAGTTCTCGGTTAATGTTCACCGCACTCTTGCGCTCGCTGCCTACGGCGCATCGGTTCAGATGGCAAAGGAACGTGGTGCTTTCAGTATCTTCAGTGCCGCTCGCGAGAGAAACAATCCTTTCATCAAACGCATCAAGGAAGCCGATCCGCAGCTCTATAAAGACATGGTGGAATACGGCCGCCGCAACATTGCTTGTCTCACCATTGCCCCCACTGGCACCACAAGTCTGCTCACCCAGACGTCGTCGGGAATTGAACCGGTGTTCATGCCCGTGTATAAGCGTCGCCGCAAAGTGAATCCGAGCGACAAGGACGTTCATGTGGACTTTGTTGACGAAAGCGGCGACTCGTTCGAAGAGTATATCGTTTATCACCACAAGTTCATGACGTGGATGAAGATCAACGGGATTGAAGTGCGCAACGACTACACCCAGGAACAAATCGACGAACTGGTGGCCCGTTCTCCTTATTATAAAGCCACATCCAACGACGTGGACTGGGTGAACAAGGTGAAAATGCAGGGCGACGTACAGAAATGGGTTGACCACTCAATCAGCGTAACCATCAATCTTCCCAATGACATAAGCGAGGAGATGGTGAACAAGCTCTATGTCACTGCCTGGCAAAGCGGATGCAAGGGCTGCACCGTCTATCGCGACGGCTCGCGCGCCGGTGTGCTCGTGTCGTTGTCGAAAGACAAGAAAAAGGAAGAAAAGAAAGAGGCTCCCAAATATATGGCGGAAGAAGGACATATCCTAAAACGCCCCATCGAACTCGAAGCCGATGTGGTCCGCTTCCAGAACAACAAAGAGAAATGGATCGCTTTCATTGGGCTTATCGACGGCCGTCCATACGAAATCTTCACCGGTATTGCCGATGACGAAGAAGGTATATTCTGCCCCAAGTCGGTAAACAAAGGAAAAATCATAAAGGCCGTTGACGAGAACGGCAACAAGCGCTACGACTTCCAATTCATAAATAAACGCGGCTTCAAGACCACTATCGAAGGTCTGAGCGAGAAATTCAACCCTGAATTCTGGAACTACGCCAAGCTCATTTCCGGAGTGCTGCGCTATGGAATGCCCATAGAGCAAGTACTGAAACTGGTAAGCAGTCTGGAACTCGACAACCAGTCGATCAACACATGGAAAATGGGTGTGGAACGCGCACTGAAGAAATATCTGCCTAACGGCACTCAGGCAAAAGGGCAGAAGTGCCCCAACTGTGGAGAGGAAACCCTCGTGTATCAGGAAGGGTGCCTTATCTGCACAAACTGCGGCACGTCGCGTTGCGGATAATCAACTCCCAATCGGCCTGATGACCGATTGGGACCAAATACTATGAATGTTTCAAATGAATTTATGAGGGCACCCGTTATAGTGGTGCCCTCATAATATATATAGATAATGTCCTAAGCACATTGCACAGAACCGGCTCAACGCTTTGTCATGGTGAAGGTGAGGGTACCGCCCGCCATGATTTGCTCATAAGTGATAGTGTTGCCGGTAAGAGGATTACCGTTGAGCGAAACCGACTTCACATATTTGTTTTTCTTTGAAAGATTCTTCGCAATAACAGTAAACTGCTTTCCGTTAGGCAGATTCATGGTGATCTGCGGGATTTGCGACGCGCCTATCACATATTCTCCTGCAACAGGGTTCACCGGATAGAACCCCATGGCACTGAAAATGTACCAAGCCGACATTTGTCCGCAGTCGTCGTTGCCGCAGAGTCCGTCGGGACGGGGGCTGTAGAAGCGGTCGAAGATCTCGCGTATCAGCTCGGCTGTCCGCCACGGTTTTCCCGCCATGGTAAAGAGATAAGCCACATGATGGCTCGGTTCGTTGCCATGTGCATACTGCCCGATAAGACCTGTAACGTCGTGCAGCACTCCTGTTTCATCAGAGCTGACGCTGAGCGAGAACAGCGAATCGAGACGTGCGGTGAACGGCTCATTTCCTCCCATGAGAGAAATCAGTCCGGGAATATCCTGAAGCACATGCCATGTGTATTGCCAGGCATTTCCCTCTGTGTAGTCGCCTCCCGAAGATGATGCGTGAGAAAGAGCGAATTTGCTGAAGGGTTCGCGCCAGTGCCCCTGCGAATCCTTGGGACGCATAAGACCTGTCTCGGGGTCATAGAGATTCTTGTAGTACCCCGACCGTTTCATGAAGAACTCAGCATCTTCCTTCCGTCCGAGTTTCTGTGCAAGAAGGGCGGCGCAATAGTCGTCATAGCCCGACTCAAGAGTGCGCGACACGGATTCCATATTAATAATGTCGAACGGATAATACCCGTAGCGGTCGTAGGTGTCCCAGTCGCTGTTCAGGTGATTCTCCGTCAGGCTTCGCCTGATTTCCCGATACGCCTCCTCCGCATTGATGTTGTGGAATCCCCTGAGCACGGCATCCACAATCACCGGCACGGCATGGTTGCCTATCATGCAGTAGTTTTCCCGTCCCCACAGAGCCCAGATGGGCAGAAAGCCCTGTGCCTCGCTGTGACTTATCATGGAATTTACAATGTCCGACACAAGATTAGGGTGAATGAGCGTGAGCAGTGGCTGTGCGGCACGGAAAGTGTCCCACAGCGACAATGTGGAATACTGTCTCATGCCCGGTGCCGATGTCACGTTGTCGTCGGCAGCACGGAAATCACCGTTCACGTCACTGTAGATGTTGGGCTGGAAAAACAGATGATAGAGCGATGTGTAGAAGTTCTGTTTCTGCTCATTCGTTCCTTTTAAGTCGAACAGGTTCATCAACGCGCTCCATTTTTCCCTGTTCTCACTCAGCACACTGTCGAAATCCCAGTCGGGCATGTCAACCGCAATGTTCTGGAGCGCGTTCCTCTCACGCACGCTGCTTAAAGCCACTTTTGCGCTGAGCACGTCACCGGTTCCCATGTTGAAGCGATACACAATCCGCGGAGCGCGGTGCTGCGGATGCGATGGCAAGGTGTCGGCGCTGATGATGGGGGAGCTGAACACTATGGCGAAATAGAGACGGCGGGTGACCCACATCTGGATTTTCTCATAGCCCACGATGGTCTGGTCGTCGATCTGACGAATCTCAAAGTCCCTGATCCGCGCGTGCATGCTCGGTTCGGTGAAGCTCTGACCTGTCTGAAAATCAATCATAACACCGGCGTCGGGCGCAAGGAATTCATAACGGTGCAGAGCCACATGAGCAGAACAGGTCATATCCACCTTAACTTTGTTTTCATCGAGCGTTACGCCATAATAACCGGGCGACGCCTTTTCGGTCGCTTTGCTGAATGAACTGGAGAAATCATCCCTCCGGGCGGCTCCGCAAAACGGCATCATCAGCAGGTCGCCGAGGTCGGAGCAGCCGGTTCCGCTGAGTTTGGTCTGTGTGAATCCCAGAATCCTATGGTCATCGTAGTTGTAGCCGCAAGTGTATTTCCAGTTGAAATTACCGGTCTGCGGCCCTGGTTGTACCATTCCCATGGGATATGCTGCGGCTGGGGTAGTGTGTCCAGTGGCTGAAGTACCAATGAAAACGTTCACAAAGTCGATGTTTTCCTTCGCGCTTGCGCTTAAAGAGACAAGCAATGAGGCAATGCAGATAGCTAAACGAGAAAAATGTTTCATGATTTCGGAATTTATTATGACAAAAATAAACAAAAACTTGATTATTGGCAAACTATTTTCAATGATTCACTGAATGAGGGAATTAAACAATTTGTGAAAAGAACTGCATCATTAATCTTTTTTAAGAAAAAATGGCGCAGTAAAAGCTAAAACATAGTGTTTCAATGAAAAAAGTTTTGTAAATTTGCTGAAATTGGTGAAAAAGGACATGATTTTAATGCCATGCGGACAACATGCTCCCGTTTCATTTAAACTTTTTTGAACGACAGAAGTCTAAAAGGAAAAAATGGATTATTAACAATTAAAACGATAAAAGCAATGAAAACGAAATTATTAACACTGGTTTGGACGTTGTTCTTGAGCGTTGGAATTTCGGCAACTGCTCAGGACTATGATGACATTTACTATGATTCATCATCGTCGAAAAACAAAAATGAGAAAACAGTTACCACAAAAACCACGACCATTGTTAGTAAACCGGTTTACAACGTTACCACAGTCACTACGACGAGTAACATTGAAAACGGCAGAGACATCGACGAATACAACCGTCGTGGAGAAAAGTACGAGAAGTTCTACTACGATGAGAACGACACTACCTACGAGGATAATTCGGTGTTCTCGAACACGGAGAAGATTGAACGTTTCGAGAATCCTACCATAATAATCACGTCGAACGACCCGGAACTCCTGGAGCTTTACTACAGCGAGACTCCCACTGTGAATCTTATTGTTGGCTCCACTTGGGGACCAAGCATCGGCTGGGGTTGGTCTTCGTTCTACGATCCCTGGTACTACGATTATCGTTTCTACCGTCCATGGTACAGAACCGGTTGGTACAGCTGGTACAGCCCCTGGTACGATTATGGTTGGGGTTGGCGCTGGTACTCGCCCTGGCACTATAGCCACCACTGGTCGTGGGGCTGGGGAGGCTACTACGGCGGTTGGCGCCACCACGGCGGATGGGGATACCATCATGGCGGATGGGGTGGTCGCCACGGCGGATGGACAGCCGGTCATGGCGGACACAGAGGCAACTATGGTAGCACAAACTATCGTCGTCCAGGACGCAGCGGCGGCTACACAGGCTTAGGAGGCGGCCACAGTGACAACGGACGCAGCATCGGAGGAACTTCGCTCGGCAGAAGACCGTCGTCTATCGGTTCCGTTAGCGGAAGCCGCAATAACGGCAGCATTTCCACAAGCCGCAATCACAGAGGTACAGGAATAGCACGCAATGACGGCAACACCGGCAGCACTGTCAACCGCGGCAGCGGCATGACCACGTCGCGTGGCAACAGCCGCACAAGCGTTGGCAACATGGGTACGCTCAACAGCCGTCAGTCAGGAATTGGCAGCAGCCGTTCGTCGCAAAGTTCGGGTTCAATCTCAACTAGCCGCAGCAGCCATTCTTCAAGTGGCACCTATCGCACTCCGAGCAGTGGTAGCTACAGTGGCAGTCGCAGTGGCGGATACTCCAGCAGCCGCAGCTCAGGCAGCTACAGCAGCGGTCGCAGCAGTGGCGGCAGTTACTCCGGCGGACACAGTTCGGGAGGTGGTTTCTCCGGTGGCCGCAGCAGTGGCGGAGGAGGCGGTGGCGGTCGTCGCCATTAATCCCGGCAAAGCTTAAAGCAACGGTTTAAATAATTGAATACAAACAAAACATTATAAGTAGTTTAGAAATGAAAAGGATTTTAACAGCGCTGATATGTGCAATACCTCTGATGGCATTCGGTCAGTACACTTTCGATGCCCTTCAGTATTCGAGCAATGAGTTGCGAGGCACGTCGAGATTCATATCGATGGGAGGTGCATTCACCGCACTTGGCGGAGACATCTCCACACTTAGCCAGAATCCAGGCGGACTGGGAGTGTACCGCAGTTCCGACGTGGGTATCACCGTAAGTCTCGACAACAGACGTTCAAAACCCGACGGTGCCGACTCTTACAGCCAGACCAAGTTTTTCCTCAACAATGTGGGATATGTGGGTTCGCTGAAAGTGGATTCAGAGGTTCTCAAATACCTTAACTGGGGCTTCAGCTATGGCCGTGCCAATTCGTTCCATCGCCGCTATATGGGTTCAATGAACAACATTTCATCAACAATGACCAACTTCATGGCCGACCTCGCGACAAAAGAGCGCATTGAACCATCATCGCTCTATATGAATTCTGAGTTCGACAGCCGTCCATTTGAGAATACAAGCTACGCGTTCAACGTCCTTGCCTACAACAACGGCATGATATTGCCGGTGGGCGGTACCAATTATCAGGGCTTAGGTCTTGACGGCACCACAGGGTATGCCGAGTATGAAGTTGACGAATGGGGCGAGACCGATGAATACAACATCGACCTTGGTGGAAACATCTCCGACATGCTCTACTGGGGTTTGGGTTTCGGACTCACCACTCTCGACTATAAATACTACAACTACTATGGTGAGGACCTGCAAAACACCGAAGTGCTGGACAATCCCAGCAACACCGCGACGATAGTCAACGGCAATGCCAACTTCGGTTTGGTGAACAATTCACGTACCAAGGGTAACGGATACAACTTCAAGATGGGCATCATCTTCAAGCCAGTGAATGCGCTTCGCATTGGTGCTGCGTTCCACACGCCCACATTCTATGAGCTGACCGACTACTTCGACGCGAACATGAGTGCCGAGACCTATGGCGACGATGTTCAGGACGGTAGCTACAAGACACAGTTCGGCTCGCCATATCAGGAGTACCGTTACAGGATCAAGACTCCGTGGCGTTTCATGGGCGGATTGGCGGTAGTTGTGGGTAACAACGGTATCATCAGCGCCGATTACGAGTATGTTGACAACAAGTCGATTAAAATCTGCAGCGTGGATGGTCGCGTGTATCCTGGTTCTGAAGAAGAAATGAAGACATATCTGAAACCGACTCACATCTTCCGCGTCGGAGCCGAGTATCGCGTAACAAACAACTTGAGCCTGCGACTGGGTTATCAGCACCAGACCTCACAGGTTGAAAAGTGCGTGGAAAATGCCAACGAGTTTGTGGTAACTTCGGGTTACAACCCATCGTATAAGTTCGACAATAGCAACGACTACTTCAGCGGCGGATTAGGGTATCGCTACAAGAGTTTCTATCTCGATCTCGCTTACCTGCACCGCACCCGCAACAGCGAATACCACGCATTCTCTCCCATTGAATATACGGATGGGGCAGGGCGTACCGCAATAGACCCGGGTCTCTTTACCGGAGTAAAAGACAACTACAACAGCGTTTCCCTCACCTTAGGATTCCGCTTCTGATTCAGAAACGTTTTAATAAGTTAATAATTGGCGGCAATTCCATCTATCTAATGGAGTTGCCGCTTTTTTAGCATCCGATGACGGCTGAAACAGTGTTTTTTTGAGGCGGGAAATGCCACAAAACAGGGTGGTGTGTAAAAATATTTTTTCACGGCTGATTATCAGTGTGTTACAAAGGCGGTGGTGTGGTGATTTTTTTTGGAGAAACAAGATGGATTGATTAATTTTGCATTCAAGAATATGCAGAACAAGCGATGAAATCGGGACACCGAATTACCTCCTGTTTCTTTAATTATAAACAAAAATAAAAAAACCACACATAATAAACTAATTTCCGAAAGGTATTATGAAGGGTATTAATAGTTTGCTGATGTTATTGATTCTTGCGGCTCTTTTCAGCTGCGGCGGAAAACGCGTGGCTGAACGCAGCGACCTCGTGAGGGCCGACAGCCTGATGTGGATCTGCCCCGACAGCTCACTGGCTATCCTGCGCGAGGTGAATCCGGCTGAGTTGGATGAGGCGAACCGCGCCTATTATGCTCTGCTGATGACGCAGGCGCTGGTTAGGAAAGAGCAATCCCCAACGTCGGATTCGCTTATCAGCATCGCATTTGATTACTACCGCGACAATCACAACCGCGAGCGACTTACCCGCACGCTGATTTACATGGGTGCATGCTGTGACCTTGTTGCAGAGACTCCTGATTATATGAAGGCTCTGAGGTATTATCTTGCTGCCGAGAAGAATGCCGACACTGCCGATTATGTAAACCTGGCACAGATAAATATGCGGATAGGGTATCTTTACAACAGCAAGATTGCCAACGACGAGGAAGAGATTGCAAGATTTCGCAAATCGCTCTATTACTATACCATATTGGATCATAAGCGGCAGATGGGGGTGAGTGAGGGAAATATTGCTTCGGCATTCCGGAAAATCTGTCCCGACAGCGCCTATTATCATTACGAAAAAGCACTGGGTTTACTGGCAGAGGCGGGGGACATGAGGATGTATTGGTACTATAAGGGTCAGCTGGCTCGTGCCTATGAGATTGGTGAAGACTACAGGACGGCAATAGACATTGCCCGGGAATGTCTCGGCAAAGATGGAGATGAACGAAACGAAACCCTATATGACCTTGCCATATGCTATGCCAGGATTAATATC
>JAGCVR010000138.1 GCA_017962285.1 Muribaculaceae bacterium
GTCGATGTTCGACGTGAAGTTATAGCTCACGGCACCTATCTCCACATGAGCCACATCGCTCAGATGCAGCATGTGTCCGCCGTCGCCGGTGCGCAGCACTATGTCGTTGAACTCTTCCACGGTCTTGAGCGTGCCCTTGTACTCCATGGAGTACTGGTAGGCGTTCTCCGACTGCTCGCCCAGCGAACCGGTTGCGGCAACGAAACTCTGACCGCCTATCGCGGCGAATACATCCCTTGGTTCCAGCCCGTACTGAGCCATAACATCGGGACGCAGCCAGATGCGCAGGGCGTATGTATTACCCAGCGACATCACGTCGCCCACACCGGTGATACGCATCAGTCGGGGACGGATGTTGATGTCGATATAGTTGGCGATGAAATCGGTGTCGTACTTGCCGTCCACGCTTTTAAGCGCGCCAATGTGCAGGATGTTGCTCTGCTGCTTCATCACCTGAACGCCCACTTTCGTCACCTCGGCGGGCAGCAGGGCGGTGGCGCGGCTCACACGGTTCTGCACGTTCACCGCAGCCAGGTCGGGGTCGGTACCCTGTTTGAAGAACACCTGAATCGACACGTCGCCCGACGAGGATGCCGAGCTGGTGATATAGGTCATGCCCGGCACACCGTTGATGTTTTCCTCCAGCGGTTGAATCACCGACTTCATGATGGTGTTGGCGTCGGCGCCCGTGTAGGATGTTGAGATGCGCACCGTGGGGGGTGCTATGTCGGGATACTGCTCAATGGGCAGCGTACTCATGCAAATGACACCCACGAGAGTGATGACAATCGCTATGGCGCATGCCATCACATATCTGTTGATGAAAATATTGTTTTTCATGTTTTAGTCTTTTTTCGCTTCGGCAGGGAAGAGCACACGCTGACCTTCCTGAACATTGTTTGCACCCACTGTCACGATGCGTTCGCCCTCTTTCAGACCTTCTTCCACAATCACGTCCTTACCGTTGCCGGCATCGGTGATCTGCACGGCAACTGCTGTGGCGGTACTGTCGGGTTTCACTTTATACACCAGCGCCTTGTCCTGCATCTTCACCACCGCGGCCTGCGGAATCACCATCACGTCGTTGTACTTCATCGGCAGGACCACTGTTCCCTGCATACCGGAATAAAGGAGTCCGTTCGGATTGGGGAATGTTGCCTTGCAAGACAGAGAACCTGTGCTGGCATCCACCACACCGGTCAGACTGGTGATTCTTCCCTTTTCAGGATACTCGGTGCCGTTTTTCATCACGAAGATCACATCGGGAAGGTTAGCCACCATATCGTTTTTCTGGACATTGGTAAGACCTGCCGACACTCCCTCCTCAAGCAGATTCTCCGTAACCGAGAACGCTGCGTCCATCTGCTGGTTGCCGCTGACAATGGTCATCTGTGTCATGGGAGATACCTGGTCGCCGGCACGGACATTAATGCTGCCCACTACGCCCGAAACCGGAGAAGTGAGCGTGCAGAAGCCAAGTGCCACCCTGGCGCGGCTCACCGCCGCCTGGGCCTGGCTCACCGAGGCGTTCGCCTGCCCCACCGCGGCCTGAGCCTGACGATAGGTGTTGAGCGAGTTCTCCAAGGTGTAGCTGCTCACGATTCTCTTGTCGTAAAGGTTTTTATTGCTCTCATATTCCAGCTGAGCGCTGTTCGCCTGAGCCTTTGCGGCCTGAAGGTTCGCCTGCGCGGCTTGAAGATTTGCCTGAGCCGACTGCAGGTCGTGCTGGGCGTTGCGCGAGTCAATCACGAACAGCGTCTGACCCTTGACCACCTGCTGACCCTCGGTTACACAAATCTTCATCAGCTGTCCGCTCACCTGCGGTGAAATCGTTACATCCGACTGACCTGCCAGCTTGGCGCTGAACTTGATGGGCATCTCAATGTCGGACTTCTTCACTTTCATCGTCTCGAACGATGATGGCGTCTCTTTTGGCATGTCAATACTGCAAGTTGCAAAACTTGCCGCGATTACCATGAGCCCCACAGAGCGCATAATCCGACTCTCACAGATATTAAAAAACATTTTTTTCATAAATTTAATGCGATATTTTTCAACTTGCAAAATTAATAAATTTCTTGGAAAAATTGCCATATCAGAACAAATAATCAGTGCGACCGCCCCAAAAAAGCATTTCCGCAAGCAACACCGCAAGAAGTTCCCCCACCGGACTTATAGGACTTATCTCCTCCGGAATGCTGTTGCAAAAATCGCCGAAAGCGATGGCGCGTCGAAGATGCGCCGTCAATATGAACCCCGAAGGGCTCGGGAAGATGATGCAACACGAGTTGAGCGAAGCGAAGCGTGTGGTGCCATCGGCAGCATCACTCTTCCCAACATTGCACCATGCGAGCACCCCGAGGGGGTGCGAAGCTTGGTGAATAGGATATGTAAGGGGAATGTGCCTCGGAGAGGAACTTCCGCAATAACTAAGCCATAATCCAGAAGTTCGTCTTCGACGCACTTCAATGCTACCGACACTTACACCAAGCTGCGCGCATCTCCGACGCGCTTGCATGGTGCTTATTATTGAAGTCGGGTCTCCGACCCGCCCGACTTCTTCGAAGTCATTTCACAGTCTGCCACCCTTTCAGGGTTTCGCGATGTTGGTGTCATCATTACGGGGGTTGCACCCCCGCCTGTGGTCTGCCAGGGCTTCACCCTTTCGCCGACGGTTCCACAGCAGTTCGTGTAAAAATCGCCAAAAGCGATGTTCCGTATTACGAGACAGCGTCTCGTACACATCTCAGCTCTCCCACCACTCTTAGTGCTCCCGCTCCTTCTAATAAACTTTGTTAAAAATGTTAAACTTTGCTAAAAATGGGGGGGGTAAATCGCGCTTAAAACATTATAAATAGTAACTTTGCACTCAAATTTAGGGAAATACATTTTTTTAGGGAAACACATAAGCTTGAAAAAGTGTCTTTTTTACTAACGAATAACACTCAAAACTAAAAAGCTATATGGCTACTTTAAAACGTTTTTTCACCGTGGCATTTTTTGCCATGTTCCTTGTGATGAACCTTAACGCTACCGCCTATCTCGACGCTACAGCATGCGACAACGGCGACGAGGAATGGTGGGCATGGGTATGGACCACAGCATCCGATGGCGAATGGGTGGAAGGAACCGAGCACAACGGGCTCCTTGCCTTCGACAACGGCGCTCATGTGAACATCATCTTCGTGAGAATGAACCCCAACGGAAGCAACGTGCCTTCGTGGGGCGACGTGTGGAACCAGACCGACGACCTTCTTGTTCAGGACGGCTACACTTACGTCCTCAGCGGATACAACGGCAGCAGAATGACAGGCTCCTGGGAACGCGCCTGGATGACCGAGAGCGGCAAGCCCATCTGGCAACAAACCAATTCCAGCGCTCACAATTACATCGCCAAGAGGAAAGCCCTCGTGGGAAGACACTGCATGATAAACCAACTGGTGAAGGTGGTGGAAGTGGGCAGCTGGATCGACAGCCTCGACAATATTGTGGACGAAAACATTGACAACTATGCCACCCTTCCATCTGTAGCATCGGTGGGAGTGGGCGCAAAGCCTGCCGTCTCCATCCGCGACACCAAGAACCACTACGCAGCAGGAACCACGGCAGGTTTCACGCTGGTGGCTGGATCAGGCTCGAGCCTGCTCGACCTAAATCTTGCCACGGCTTTTTCCATTTCGTTCTATCTTGAAGGGGAACTCCAGCAGACTGTGTCAGTAACCACAGGTCAGAACATCGGTGGTGTGGGACTCTCACTCATCACAGTGCCTGGTTCTACTGACATTAACATGGATTTCTCCGCAACCGCCCCGTGCGAGTTCGATGAAATAGCTCTGATGCCTTCAGGTCTCGTTGACCTCTCTGCGGTTACCGATACTAAAGTCAAGTATGCGTTTGTGGGCGACTACCTCACAACCACCATCACCGAAACGGCGATGCGGGACTACGCCGTGAGTCACGGACGTCTCGCGTTCTCGCTTGACCAGGGTACCAAACAGCGCCAAGGCGGCAACAACCTGATGGTGCAGGGCACAGAGACCGGCTACTGGGCTGGCGACGACCTGATTAACGACGACCTTACCGATGGTGTGGCATGGGGAGTGCTCGCCATAGGCAGCGGTCTCATCTGCCGTGTGGGCGCCGCGCCTAACAGGAGCGACCCCGACCAGAGCCAGCCGTTCAAGGCGGGTTCTATTGTCGGCTTCAAGTATGGCAACGGCTCCGTACTCAATTTACCCGTGGGTTCAAGCGTGGTCATTGAGCTGTATCGCGGCGAATGGGTGGAAAAGACAAGCGCCCTGTGGGGAACATACTATGAATACCAGCAAACCCGGGTTCAGCGCGAGACCGTCAATGCCAACGTGCTTTCGCTGAGCCTTATCAGCGGTGGAAGCCAGCAGGCTACAATCACCGCCAAGGAGGATTTCTCGCATGTCCTCCTCACTTTCCCGACGGGTCTGACAATCAATGTAGGCGGCACTGAAGCCAACTATGCATTCATCAGCGACCCTGCCGACAAAGACCACAAGTGCGACCTGAAACTCAGCGCCGACGCCAGTGTGTGCTCGGGCCTGGAAGAATACCAGCTCACAGCCGGCGGCGGTATCGCCGTCACTTGGTCGGTTGAAGATCAGCCAGCCGGAGCAAACGCTTCAATCGACGCAACCGGGCTGCTCACCGGCATGACACAGGAAGGCGACTACCTTATTAAAGCCACAGCAGCCGACGGATGCTGCGACTATATCACCATCACAAACGGGCTCTATGTAAGCGCGGCATCGTGCGATAACCCGATTGTCAACGAAGCAGGACAGGAGCCGGCCTATGTCATTTCCGACGAGATTTACAGCAACAATCAGCTTATCAGCATCGGAGGCAGCCAACTGGATGACCCTGAGAACATACTTGATGAGTCGCTCGAAGATTATGCACTCTTAAATACTTCGTTCAACTTTGCCCTTGCAGACAATACCCCGATTGTAGGAGTAAGGAAGACCAACGGCAATATCAGCGACGGCACCAACGTGCACCGCGTAGGATTCATCGTTGAGGTCCAATCGAATGGTTTGGGGCTCAACCTTGTTGACCTGTTCAACATACGCACATACAGCAACGGCGAACAGACCTCAAGTCAAGTGATTAAGGAGAACAATGCCATTAAGGTGAAGCTGCTCGGCGGCAACAAGGTGCA
>JAGCVR010000139.1 GCA_017962285.1 Muribaculaceae bacterium
AGAATGGCAATCACACCTATCAGGAATCCATAAATGAACTGTCCAGCCTTGGTCCTTGCGCCGGTAACCGGATCGGTTGCCATGAACACTGCGGCAAAAGCGAAACCGCCGTAGCAGAGTTGGGCGCAGTGGTCGAGCAGTGATGCCGGATATGTGGCACTGGTCAAAGCATGCACCAGGGCAGCCATGGCAAATCCGCCAACAAACACCGAGCACATCACCCTCCACGATGCCACACCGGTCAGCAGCAGGATTGCAGCGCCTATCAGAATGGCTATCATCGACGTCTCACCGGGCGAGCCTGGGATGGTTCCCAGAAATGCCTGCCATGTATCGAGATTGGCGGTGAGCGTGTCGCCCACGTTTGTAGCCACCTGTCCCAACGGCGTGGCGCCGCTGAATCCGTCAGCGACAGTACCGCCGCCGTACCCAAGCGCAGAGTCAATTTTCACGAAAGCCTCGTCGCCGCTCATCTTCGACGGATAAGCGAAGAAAAGGAACGCACGGGTAATAAGTGCAACGTTGAAGATATTCATTCCCGTTCCGCCAAACACCTCTTTAGCGAATATCACAGCAAACGCAGTTGCTACTGCTGTCATCCACAGAGGCGTGTTGATGGGCACGATAAGCGGAATCAGCAGACCCGTCACGAGGAAACCCTCCTGAATCTCCTTGTGGTGAATCTGTGCGGAAATGAACTCTATGCCCAGTCCCACGCCATAACTTACCACAATCACAGGCAGCATGGCGAGCAGTCCGAACAGGAACATCTGCCACACTCCCACTTCGGGGGTTCCTAATGCAATGAAGTGCTGCAAACCAATGTTATACATTCCGAACAACAGACATGGCATGAGAGCCACTATCACGGTAATCATGGTTCGCTTGAGGTCGGTGCCGTCGTGAACGTTGACACCCGTGCGTGAAGTGGTGTTCGGAGTAAACAGGAATGTTTCAAAACCCTCATAGACCGAGTGCAACTTCGCCAGTTTACCTCCCTCGGAAAAATGAGGTTTTGCTTTGTCCAAAAGATTTCTTAATGCTTTCACAATATCTTATCTTTAATTAATTATCTGTGTGATGTTATCATTCCATTTCCTTGCGCATCTTGTCGAGTCCTTCTCTAACAATCCGCTGGAGCTCCAGCTTCGACGTGTCGGCAAACTCCGCCAACGCGAAGTCTTCGGGTGCCACCTCATAAATACCGAGTTGCTCCATCTTGTCGATGTCGAACGTGATGATGGCTTTAATTAGGAATTCGGCATAAATGTCCATAGGCAGCATACGGTCGTACTCCCCTGCCATGACAATGGCGCGCTCACCGCCTTTCAGCCGTGAATCGAGTGTTACGTTGCGGTTGCCCGTAAGCCAGCTGGTGAACAGACGGTACACGCTGAACTTACGCGGACTCAGCGAAGCCCATCCCATGAACTCATCTTTCTTATCTATCTCAGGAATCACCGTAACGTGGCGGTAAGGTGCTCGCAGATACGAATCGGCAGCAACGGCGACACCTGTCAGCACATTGCCGCTGATTATTCTGTTTTCCGTCCCATTATCGGCGAGGTTGCCCGAAATAAGCGAACTTATGGGGCATCCCATCGTGGCGCGCAGATATCTGGGTTCTTTCACCTGAGAACCGGTAACTGCCACCGTAGTGGAGAAGTCCACCACTCCTTTGGCGAACAACTTGCCGATACGTGCCAGGGTAATCACATCGAGAGTCCACACCACTTCGCCCTTGTTCACGGGTTTCACGTTGGCGACCTGGACACCGGCGTTTCCGGCAGGGTGCGGTCCCTTGAAAACATTTGTCTCGGCTCCAGCCACTTCAATCACGTTTTCGGCGCGGCAGCCAAGATACACTTTCCCGGACGTCAGTCCCGAAAGCACCTCAACGCCCTTCTCAAGGTATTGCCTGTTCTCGCCCAGTACCAGTCCCAGGTCCGGTGCCAACGGAGCCGAATCGAAACAGGTAATGAAAATGTCGCGCGGCTGCGCTGCGGGATTAGGCACGATGTCGTAAGGACGCTGGCGCATCATGGCAAGCAATCCCGACGTTGCAAGCACATCGATAGCCGGCTGCGAGAGATCGTGCTTGAAATCAGTGTGTTCCTTGTCTGCCTCAATCACTATCGAAAGAATCTTTCTCCTTTCACCGCGAACCACCTGCTTAATCACGCCACTCACGGGAGATGTCACTTTCAGCTTTTCATTGTCCTTGTGATGAAACAGAGCTATGCCGGCATCCACATGATCACCTTCTGCCACATCCAGACGCGGGATTATTCCCGTGAAGTCATCGGGGACAATGGCATAAAGTGAACTTGGCGCGGCATCAGCAACAGTATCCGACAGGATTTTTCCTCTCAGGTCAAGGTCGTAACCTTTCTTTAGATTTATAGATGCCATAAAATATTTATAGAATTAATTATATTCGTCCTTTTGCGAAAAACGTCATTTTCACGATCAATTTGCAAAGATAATGAAAATTTTCCACAAATACCACACTTACACCACAAACGTTTCTCAAAAATTATTCTCGTTTTTTTTCTTGGAAAAATTTGAAAAAAAAGTAATAAAAAAGATGATTACCCTTTGTAATATTAAAATAAATGTAATAAATTTGCATGTTAATTATAAACCGTTTCAACAATGACAGAAGCAGAATCATACCGCCAAGCATGAAATTTCAATTCTCACATATTCGGTGCAGATTTCGCCAACTGTCGGTCTTTTAAGCGATTATATAGATAACTAAACTTTTTAAACATTTATAATTTTTTTAATCATTAACAAAATTCATTTTAATTATGGCTGAAGTACAAAAACCAGTTCAGGCTCCACAAGCAAAACCTGCTAACAAAGACGTTAACAGCAAGGTTGGTGGTATCAAGAATGCATCGATTGTAATTCTCGTATGCTTCATTGCAGCAGTGTGCATCTACTTATTTGTGTTTGGTGCAGGTGTTAACTTTAAAGATGGCAACAATGCCAATCCTCCTCTGAACCTTCTCGGTACAGTGTATAAGGGTGGTGTTATCGTGCCCGTGCTTTTGACCTGCTTACTCACAGTGATCGTGCTCACCATTGAGCGTTGGATTGCTCTGGGTCGCGCAGCTGGTGCAGGCAACACCACTAAATTTGTGGCTGAAGTAAAAGACGCTCTCAAGAAACAAGACATCGCTAAAGCAGAAGACCTCTGCCGCAAGCAGAAAGGTACAGTAGGTGCTGTTGTCTATGCAACTCTCCAGAAGTACAAAGAGATGGACAAAGACACTCTTCTTGCCAAAGAGCAGAAATTAACTTCAATTCAGCAAACCCTCGAAGAAGCAACCGCTCTTGAGATGCCTTCGCTACAGCAGAACCTGCCGATTCTAGCTACCCTCACCACTCTGGGTACACTTATCGGACTTCTCGGAACTGTGCTCGGTATGATCAAGTCGTTCCAGGCTCTTTCGGCTTCCGGCGCTCCCGACTCAACAGAGTTGTCGACCGGTATCTCCGAGGCCCTTGTGAACACGGCATTCGGTATCGCAACAGCAGCGTTTGCCCTTATTGCTTATAACTTCTACACCAACAAGATCGACAACATGACCTATGCTATCGACGAGCTTGGTTTCTCAATCGTTTCTACTTTTGCCGCAACTCACTAATCAACAGCGGCAAGCACCAAGATTTAATTAAATCACTTTTTTAGAAACATTATTTATAAGTAATAAGAAATATGGGAAAAGTCAAAATTAAGAAAAAAGATACGCGTATCGACATGACCGCCATGTCGGACGTAACGGTTCTTTTGTTGACTTTCTTCATGTTGACTTCCACATTCCTTCAGAAGGAACCCGTTACCGTTATCACTCCGCCTTCGGTGAGTGAGGAAAAAGTGCCCGACGCCAACCTCGTGTCGGTGCTGCTCAGCCCCGAAGGACGTGTTTTTCTGGCAGTGACCGGTAGCAAGGACTCCACTATGAAAAGCGAAACCGTTCGCGCCGACCTGCTCAAGAACATGGCGAGCCTTTACAATGCTGCTCACCCCAGCAACCCCGTCAAGTTCAACAACAAGCAAGTGGAAACATTCTCTAAGATGAACGCGTTCGGTGTTCCTATGAACCAGATGGCCAAATGGCTGGACATGCCAACCGATGAGAGGGACAAAGCCCTCGAAAAGGCAGGTATTCCAATCAACATGAACGAAGATCCAAACAACCTCAATGAATTCCAGATGTGGATTCGTGCCGCATACAACTCGGTTAACCCCGAGCTTCAGGAATCAATGGTTAAAGGTAGAGGTATAGCAATCAAAGCCGACCAGACTACTCCTTACAGCGTGGCAAGCATGGTTATGGACAACCTGCAGACCATGAAGATGAATAAGTTTAGTCTGATGACAGCATTAAAATCAGAGGAGGAATAAGATATGGCAAAAACAAAAAGTCGTCAGAAAAAATTCGATACCCGTATCGACTTCACTCCCATGGTGGATATGAACATGCTTCTTATCACGTTCTTCATGCTGTGTACGACAATGATCAAGAGCCAGACGCTCCAGATTGCCCTGCCCTCCAATGAGAAAGTGGAAAAAGAACAACAGAACAAGGTGAAGCAAAGTGAAGCTCTTACCATCATCATCGACGGCAAGGTGGACGATAAAGGTCTGTCGAACCCCGACGACGGTATGCTTTACTACTTCGACGGAATGCCCCCCTCGGGAGAGGAACTCAAGAACTTGGCTACTTCTAACCCAATGAAGCAAATCGAGTTCGGAAACAAAACCGGTGGCGCGCTTCCCGCTGTTCGTGAAATCTTGCGCGAGCGAAACAAAGCCGTTGTTGAAAAAATCGAGCTTCTCAAGAAAGACTGGAAAGACATGAAATTCAGCAACAACGAAGAGAAGAACGACTCAGTGTACCTGGCTAAGGCACGAGAAATCAGAAACGACTCAACGCTCAAGCGCCCTGTAGTGATTATTAAGGCTACGCCTAACGCAAGCTATGCCCATGTGGTGAGCATCCTCGACGAGATGCAGATCAACAACATCAGCCGATACCAGATCGACCGTATCAACGCAGTGGACTCGGCTATGATGGTGCTCTTGCAAGGCGAGAATCTTAAGAAATGATGTGGTGAAAGGATTTATTAATCTAAAATGAAAGGAGATTAAAACTATGCAAAAAGATGTAGATCTTTCATCGCGCGAATGGTGTGACCTCATATTTGAAGGTAAAAATAAGGATTTCGGCGCTTACGAACTCCGAACCACCTCAACCAAGCGACACAATAAGGCTGTGCTCTACACCCTTATCGGTGCCGTGCTGGCTGTGGCTCTCGCAGTGTCAATTGCCAAGGTGCAGGAATATATCGCCGAACGTCGGCTTGCCGATCAGGCCGAACAGGAAGAGGTCCTGATCGACATGAACACTGAAGAACCCGAAGAACCTGAACAGGAACGACTCGAGCAACCCGAACCCGAAGTGCTTCCGGAAGAAGTGCTCAAATCGGTGAAGGTGACCGAGCTCGCAATCGTTGAGGACGAAAAGGTTAAGAAGGAAGACGAAATCAAGAACCAGGACGAACTTAAGGAGACAGATACCGCTTTCGGTCAGAAGGACAACGACAAAGGTACCGAAGACCGTAACGTGACCAAGACCCTCAAGGACGAAGTGGTGGTTGAGAAGAAGACCGAAGTGAAACAGGAGAAAGAAGAAGTGTTCCGCTCTGTGGAACAGATGCCAACCTTCCCCGGCGGCGACGCCGCTCTTATGAAGTACTTGAGCAGCCACATCCAGTACCCGACCATTGCAGCCGAGAACAACGTTCAAGGTAAGGTGGTGGTACAGTTCGTGGTTACCAAGACCGGTAAGGTGGGTGAAGTGAGAGTGGTGCGCTCCGTTGACCGCGACCTCGACAAGGAAGCAGTCCGCGTCTGCAAGTCACTGCCCGACTTCATCCCGGGCCGCCAGAACGGCCAGCCGGTGGCAGTGTGGTACACTCTTCCCGTACAGTTCAAACTTCAGGGAACCAACTAAGAAGTTTTCCATACATTATATAAAGAGCCGCGGACAAAATGTCCACGGCTCTTTTGTTTATTTGCCCATTACACGGAAAATCACTATTTTTGTGGAAACAAAAAACCTTTCGAAAAAGATGGAAAACAAGATTGCCGAACTGGTATCAAAAGAACTGAACCTGAATTTCAACTCGGTCAGCAATACCATTCATCTGCTGGACGATGGCGCCACCATCCCCTTCATCAGCCGTTAGCGCCACGAAGCCACCGGCAACCTCGACGATGTGGCGGTGCAGAGCGTTGAACAGCGGCTCAGCTACTACCGCGAACTGGAAAAACGCAAAGCCACAATACTCAAGACAATTGAAGCACAGGGACAGCTCACCGACGAACTTGCCGCCAAAGTGATGAACTGCTGGGACGCCACCGCTCTCGAGGACATCTACATGCCCTTCAAGCCCAAGCGCCGCACCCGCGCACAGGTGGCGCGTGAACATGGGCTGGAGCCGTTGGCAAAAATCATAATGGCACAGAACAGCCGCGACATCGTGTCAAAAGCCGAGAAATTCGCCAACGGCGATACCGTAACTACCCCGCAGGATGCCATCAGCGGAGCGCAGGACATCATTGCTGAATGGATCAGCGAAAACACCGCCGTGCGCAACAGCGTGCGCCGCATATTCCGCCACGAAGCCGTTCTTCGCTCTCATTTCGTGAAAGGCAAAGAGATTGAGGGGCGAAACTACGAGAACTATTACGAATATTCACGCCCGCTGCGCCATGTGCAGTCGCATCAGCTGCTAGCCATCCGACGCGGCGAGAAAGAGGGATTCCTGAAAGTGGAAATCAGCATCAACGACGACAAGGCCATCGACAACATTGCCCGAATTGTGGTTAAAGGCAGTGGCGAAGCATCTACTCTGGTGGAAGAAGCTCTCACCGACAGCTACAAACGCCTCATCCTCCCGTCGATTGAGAGCGAATTTGCCTCAATCAGCAAGGAGAAAGCCGACGACGAAGCCATAGGCACTTTCACGGCTAACGTACGACAGCTGCTGTTCGCCCCGCCACTGGGACACAAGCGTGTGCTCGCCATCGACCCCGGGCAGCGCACCGGATGCAAGGTGGTGTGCCTCGACGAACAGGGAAACCTGCTTCACAACGACGTCATCTACCCCACCGCACCGCACTATGACACCGACGGCGCACGAAAGAAACTGCTCTCGCTCACCGAAGCCTACAAGATACGCGCCATCGCTCTGGGCAACGGCACGGCAAGCCGTGAGACCGAGCAGTTCCTGAAACGAATCAGGTGGAACCGCGACATCGACGTGTTCGTGGTGAGCGAAAACGGCGCATCCATATACTCGGCATCTAAGATTGCCCGCGACGAGTTCCCCGACAAGGACGTTACAGTGCGCGGTGCCGTCTCCATAGGACGACGCCTCATCGACCCGCTCGCTGAACTGGTGAAAATCGACCCGAAATCAATCGGCGTGGGACAGTACCAGCACGACGTGGACCAGACTAAGCTGCGCCAGGCGCTGGAATTTACCGTGGAAAGCTGCGTGAACAGCGTGGGAGTGAACGTGAACACCGCTTCGCCCGAACTGCTCACATACGTGAGTGGGCTCGGTCCAGTACTGGCACAGAACATCGTGAATTACCGCGCCGAAAACGGCGACTTCAGAAGCCGCTCCGAGATTCTCAACGTACCGAAAATGGGTACCAAGACGTTTACCATGTCGGCTGGTTTTCTGCGAATCCCCGGTGCCGACAACCCTCTCGACAATTCCGCCGTGCACCCCGAGCGCTACGACCTGGTGAACAGGATGGCGCAGGACTGCGGCTGCAGCGTCGAGGAACTAATCAAAGACAGCGGGAAACGGGAACAGGTGGACCTGAAACGGTATGTGACGCAAGACGTGGGAATGCCCACACTCACCGACATCATGCGGGAACTGGAGAAACCCGGGCGCGATCCTCGCTCAACAGTAGAAGTGGTGGAATTCGACGACAATGTGCGAACCATAAAGGATTTGCACGAAGGAATGGAACTGAACGGCATAGTGACCAATGTGGCACAGTTCGGCGCGTTTGTCGATATCGGTGTCCATGAGAACGGACTGGTACACATCTCCCAGCTGAGCAACCGGCGGGTGAACAACCCTCACGAAGTGGTGAAAACCGGGCAGAAAGTGCGTGTGAAAGTGCTGGGCGTGGACCTGGAACGCAAACGCATCTCCCTCACAATGAAACTCTGACCCTGACTGGCGATGCGCCGCTGGCGCAGGAAGTAAAAGAATGAAGTAAAAGGTGGAGTAATGCACCATCGGTGCAGGAAGTAATCGTGAGATGCCCGATTGATAGCGCCGGAGGTGCGGGCAGGCCGGAGGTCTGCCGTTGTGCCCCACGTGTTCACGTGGGGGAAAGGATGCGTCAGGTCGGCCGCACGTCGAAGATGTGCGGCCGTGGTTGATTCTGTCACCCTTTCAGGGTTTCACACGTTCGTTACACTCGTTACGGGGGTTGCGCTATGCTGCACCCCCGCCTGTGTTCTGTCAGGGCTTA
>JAGCVR010000140.1 GCA_017962285.1 Muribaculaceae bacterium
CTCCGCATGGCGTAGTCGATAAGTTCGTCTTTGGTTGCGGGCCATGGAGCGTCTTCGAGTTTTGTTGCTAATTCAAGTGTCCAGTACATAGTAATATTCTAATTTTTAATTGTTTACAAAGATTCTGCGTCATTTGGTTTCAACTACATAACCGAATTGGCGTGCAAAAATATACATATATTTTTATATTAGCAATCTTTGTTCCAATAATTTTCTTCGAATTGATTTTCAATGTTGTTGAAACGCGCAAAAACAAAGAAGAAATCGCTCAGACGGTTAAGGTACTGGAGCACTATAGGGTCAACGGGACTCTGCCGGTGAAGGGTTACGATGCGTCGTTCGGCACGGCGGGTAACGGTGCGGCACACATCGCACAGTGCAGACAGACGGCTTCCACCCGGCAGGATGAATCCCCGCAGCGGGGGCAGACCCTCGTCGAGCGTGTCGATGCGTTCTTCCAGTTCTTTCACGTCAGCCTCGGTAAGTCCGGTAATTTCCGTCGCATTCTCCGTAGCCAGATAAGCGCCTATGCAGAACAGCTTGTTCTGTATCTTCTTCACCAATTCGTGCATTCCGGGATAGTCGAGTTTTGAATTGTGAGCCAGCAGTCCCATGTTTGCGTTAAGTTCGTCGATAGTACCATACGCTTCCACGCGGATATCATCTTTGCTCACGCGTTTTCCCCCTACAAGAGAAGTGGTGCCGGCATCGCCGGTAAGTGTGTAGATTTTACTTTTCATATTTTCTTATAATTTGTTCAGTTCATTAATTAATTGTTCCTCGTCCTCAGCCACGGCACAATCGCCCACGTTTCCGCCGCCCACAAGGATGCCTTGCCGCGTCAGTTCTATCTGTGCTAAGGTGGGAGAGAAAATGCCGTTCACGTTAGCCACAATCACAGGTTTTGCGTTTCCGTCCACCTTCATCTGCGACACTGTGGAAAGCCATTCGTCGATTGTTCCAATTCCACCCGGAAGAACCAGGAAAGCGTCGGCGGTGGCAATCATTATCGCCTTGCGGTCGCTCAGATCCTGGCTCAGGATTGTTACGTCGGCAATAGGGTCGGCACGGTGCTTGAACCGTTCGGGCACCACCCCCACCACCTTTCCACCATTGCGGTGCGTTTCCTCAGCCACAACGTGCATCAGTCCGGCATTCACTCCACCATAAATCAGGGTGTGGCCGCTGGCACCAATCCACTCTCCAGCCGCCTTGGCAACATTGATAAATTCCTGCGGCAAATCCGATGCCGACGCGCAATAAACTGCAATCTTCATAATACAAACGATTCTATGACGTGTTTCACTTCTTTGAATTGGAATTGTCGGGTGAAGCCTTCCTCATCGGCCAGGCAGAGAGCGCCGTCGGGCAGCACATCGCTTATCGCGGCACGGAAGCGGGTGCCGTCGGGCAGCTGGAACGGATGCAACTTGCCGTCGTTCCGGTAGAGAGAACCGCGGTAGAGGCTGTGAAGCGAATCCCAGGATTCTGTGTCCCTCAATCCAGCGCATTTCGTCTCTATTCTTTCGCAGACGGTCCTCAGCAGTTCTTCCAGATCATAGTCGGCATCTGTGATGTTCTTCAGAGATACCGGGTTGGGCGCGTCGGAGATGAATACTTCCTGATTAACGTTCAGCCCCACCCCTATCACGGAATAATCGATTCCACTCTGCGACAGAGAGTTCTCAATGAGTATTCCGCAAATCTTACGGTCGCGCCAATAGATGTCGTTGGGCCACTTGATACTGAAGCCGTCGGCAAACTCACTCAGTTCCAAGCAGATTGCCACCGAGGTGGCTTCGCTCAAGAGGAACTGTTTCGCCACCGGGACGGCAGGATTCTTCAGCAGCAGCGAGAACGTGAGGTTTTTCCCCGGCTCGGCTTCCCACGAATTGCCCTTCTGCCCGCGCCCGGCGGTCTGACAATGTGTGTAAGCCACGGTGTCTTGAGTCAGCGATTCAGCCACACCTTTCAGATAGGTGTTGGTCGACTGGATTTGTTCAAGATAGATGTAATTAAGCATTTGCTCAAAGCAATTTATTCCGGCAGCGTCATTTTCAGCGAACGGCTTTCGTCGTCGTTCACAGTGAGGTCCACGCGCACGGTATCATCGGGGAGCAGCACCTCAATTCTCTCGGGCCACTCGATGAAGCACAGCGCTCCACAGTCGAAATAGTCCTCAGCGCCTATGTCTTCGGCTTCGCGTTCATCTTCGAGCCGGTAGCAGTCGAAATGATAAATCAGCTCGGCGGTGGTGTCGCTTCTGTATTCGTTGATGATGGCGAACGACGGTGAATTCGTGATGTCGGTCTCCACACCCAGGACACGGCACAAGGCGTTGATGAACGTGGTCTTTCCCGCGCCCATTTCGCCATAGAAGGCAAACACTGTGTAGTCGCCCATTTCGGCAGCGAAGGCCTTTGCTGCCTCAGCTATATGCTCCAAATCCGGAATCTGTATATCAATTGTTCTCATATCTAACTTCTAACATCTAAAATCGACAATCTAAAATCTAACTCCCCATAAATTCTTCCACATCCTTAGGATGATAAGGGATACGATCTTCGCCCAGGAACCTGCAGCCGTCGGCAGTGATTAGCAAGTCGTCCTCTATGCGGATTCCGCCAAAGTCCTTGTAAGTCTCAAGCAAGTCGAAGTTGAGGAATTCGGCGCAATGACCGCGGTGGCGCCAGTCGTCGATGAGTGCCGGAATGAAATAGATGCCCGGTTCATCAGTCACCACAAAGCCTTCCTGCAAACGGCGCCCCATGCGCAGGCAGTTTGTCCCGAACTGTTCCAGATTGGGCCGCGTCTCATCGTCAAAGCCAACATGAATTTGCCCAAGTCCTTCCATGTCGTGAACATCCATTCCCATCATGTGGCCGAGTCCGTGAGGCAGGAACATGGCGTGAGCACCGGCAGCCACGGCTTCGTCCACATCGCCGCGCATCAGCCCCAGTTCCTTCAGCCGTTCAGCCATCAGGCGACACACGGCAAAGTGAACATCCATATATTTCACGCCGGGACGTGCCACTTGCAGCACGTAGTCGTGACACTCCTCCACAATGCGGTAGATGTCGAGCTGGCGCTGGGTGAACCTGCCAGTAACCGGCATGGTGCGGGTGTTGTCGGAGCAATAGTTGTTCACGGTTTCCGCACCGGCGTCGCACAGCACGAGTCTTCCCGCCTCAAGCGGTGCAAGCGAAGGATTTCCGTGCATGATTTCTCCGTGCTGCGAGAAAATAGTGGCGAAACTCACCATTGCGCCATACGAATGTGCCACGCCGTCCACCTGACCGCCTATGTATTTCTCGGTAATCCCAGGCTTCACAAGGCGCATGGCGGTGGTGTGCATCTTGTAACCGATGGCGCATGCGCGCTCAATTTCAGCAATCTCCTCGGCGGTTTTCACGCTGCGCATCTTCACCACAGCTTTAATCAGTGTGAGCGATGCTGCCGCTCTCTGCCCGTCGGGGCGAATGCCCAGCAGGTTGTTAATCTGAATCATGTTGTCGTGGCGGTATGGGGGAAGAAAATGTATCTTGCGCCCCTTCGCCTTAGCGTCGTCAACAAGAGCCTGCAGACGGCTCATGGGCGCGCTGTTCATAACGCCCACCTCTTCTGCCAGGTCTTTCACGCTTGGCACGAAGCCCATCCACACGATGTCCTCAATGTCGATATCATCGCCGATAAGGGTTTCGGTGTCGGAATCAACGTCGATTACTCCCACCAGTCCGTCGCGGTTCTGTCCGAAGAAATAGAGGAACGATGAATCCTGGCGGAAAGGATAATAAGCGTTTGCTGGATAGTTGGCTGGGGACTCATTGTTGCCGAAAAGCAGAATCAGTCCGTCGCCCACAAGTTTTTTCAGTTCGCAGCGACGTGCGATATAAGTTTCTTTACTGAACATAATCTTTGTTTTTTAAAATTCAGTGCAAAGGTAAATAAAAACGCACTTATTAACAAAAGATGCCCGACATTTGATTTTTTTAAAATTTTTAACATTCATTGCTTCGTTTCCGGACACATTTTATATATTTTTGTAAATTTAATAGTCTAAGCAAAACGTCCTAAACGATAGAACATGAAACGATTTGTCCTTTTTATCGCCATATTGGTTGCTTCGCTCACTGCGACAGCATCCGACTTTGAGGTGGGCAACCTGCGATATTCCTACACAAATGTCTCGCACACAAGGGTGTGTGTGGACGGCCTTTCAACGGCTGGAAAGAGTGCGACCACACTCAACATCCCGGGATACGTCACCTACAACGGCACCACTTATCAGGTGGACCGCATCGACGCCACCGCATTCTACGAGGAGTATAACCTGCAG
>JAGCVR010000141.1 GCA_017962285.1 Muribaculaceae bacterium
GAAACAAATAATTAATCTAATATTTCACATCAACTTATTATGAAAGAAAAACTTCAAGCAATCTTTAAAGAGAAATTCGGAACCGACAGCATCGTTTATGCTTCTTCCGGTCGTATCAACCTTATTGGCGAACACACCGACTATAACGGTGGCTTTGTGTTCCCCGGCGCTATCGATAAGTGCATCATGGCAGCCATCAACATTAACGGCACCGATAAGGTTCGCGCTTATTCTGCCGACCTTGACAAGTACGCTGAATTCGGCTTAAAAGAAGAAGATGCGCCTCAGGAGCAGTGGGCACGTTACATCTTCGGCGTGTGCCGCGAAACCATTAAGCGCGGTGGTGTGGTTAAAGGCTTCGACACGGTGTTTGCCGGAAATGTTCCCCTTGGTGCCGGTCTGTCGTCGTCGGCTGCACTTGAGTCGGCATTTGCATTCGCGCTGAATGACCTGTTCAATGACAATAAGATCGACAAGTTCGAACTTGCTAAAATCGGTCAAAGCACAGAGCACAACTATTGCGGCGTGAACTGCGGAATCATGGATCAGTTCGCTTCTGTGTTCGGCAAGAAGAACTGTCTGATTCGTCTCGACTGCCGTTCGCTCGAATATGAGTATTTCCCATTCGAGGCAAAGGGATACAAGCTGGTATTGCTCGACTCAAAGGTGAAGCATGAGCTGGTGGACTCTCCCTACAACAAACGTCGCGCTTCTTGTGAACGTGTGGCAAAGACTCTGGGCTTGGAGACACTTCGTGATGCCACCATGGATATGCTGAATGCAGCGAAAGACAAAATCAGCGAAGAAGACTATATGCGCGCCGAATATGTGATTGGCGAGAAGCAGCGCGTGCTCGACGTTTGTGACGCTCTCCAGAAAGGCGACTTCAAGACTGTGGGTGAAAGAATGTATCAGACACATGAAGGAATGTCGAAACTCTATGAAGTGTCGTGTGTGGAACTCGACTATCTGAACGATATCGCCAAGGAATGTGGCGTAACCGGTTCCAGAATCATGGGAGGCGGTTTCGGTGGATGCACCATCAACCTCGTAAAAGAAGAACTCTACGACAACTTCATTGCCACAGACAAGAAGAAATTCAACGAAAAATACGGCCACGAGCCTGTAGTTATCGATGTTATAATCTCCGACGGAGCCCGCAGAGTCTAATAAACGACAGTTCTATGAATATCGAACAGAAAACAGTCTCCTGCAGCAGAGGAGAGATTAAAGAATTCAAGATAACCAATGCTGGCGGAGCAAGCGTAAGGCTTAGCTCTGTTGGCGCAGGTATCGTTTCAATCTGCGTTCCCGACAAAAACGGCGTATTGCAGAACGTTGCTTTGGGCTACAAGAACCTTGAGGATTACTTCTACGATGGTCCCTGTGCCGGTAAAGTTCCCGGCAGATATGCCAACCGAATCGCATTGGGCAAGTTCTGCCTCGACGGCACTGATTATCAGTTGCGCATAAACAACGGGCCGAATGCGCTTCACGGCGGTCCGGAAGGATTTGCTAACAAGATCTGGGATGCGGCAGTTGATGGTGAAGCAGTGGTATTCACACTGCACAGCCCCGACGGTGATGAGAACTATCCCGGAAATCTTGAGGCAAAAGTGTCGTATCGCTGGTCGGAAGACAATGAGTTGAGAATAGATTTCTCGGCAAAGACCGACAAGGCCACAGTCGTGAATCTCACCAATCACACCTACTTCAACCTTGCCGGAGAGAACTCGGGCACTGTGCTTAATCACCGCATGCAGCTGATGTGCTCACACTATCTGCCCACGAGTGATTCACTTATTCCAACAGGCGAGATTGCTCCCGTTGCCGGAACCCCGATGGATTTCACCGAGCTCAAGGAACTCGGCAAGGACATCAAGCAGGATTTCCCCGCATTGAATTACGGCAAGGGTTATGACAACTGCTGGGTGGTGGATGATTACCGGAAAGGCGTTCTTAAGCAAGTGGCAACCTTGAGAGATGAGGATTCAGGCAGAGAACTGGCCGTCTTCACCACTCAACCTGCAGCGCAGGTTTACACAGGGAACTGGCTCGCCGGAAGTCCCAAGAATGAGTCAGGCCGCTCCTATAACGACTACGACGGTGTGGCGATAGAATGCCAGGGTATGCCAGATGCACCCAATCATCCGAATTTCCCGTCGCAGGTGTTGAGACCAGGCGAAGAATATAATCAAACCATCATTTTCAAATTCAGAACATTTTAAAAACAATAAACCATATTTTATGAAACCTACATTATTTGTTCTTGCTGCCGGCATGGGCAGCCGCTACGGAGGATTAAAACAGTTGGATGGTCTTGGACCACACGGAGAAACGATTATGGACTACTCTATCTATGATGCCATAAAGAGTGGTTTCGGCAAGGTGGTGTTTGTTATCAGAAAGGATTTCGAAGAGGATTTCCGTTCAAAGATTCTATCGAAATACATCAATCATATTCCCACCGAAGTGGTGTTCCAATCGGTCAACGATCTTCCCGAAGGATTCACTTGTCCTCCTGAGAGGGTTAAGCCCTGGGGAACGAATCATGCCTTGCTGATGGGGCGTACCGTGATAAATGAGCCTTTTGCCATTATCAATAGTGATGACTACTACGGTCGCAACAGTTTCGAGGTTATGGCCCGCGAACTGTCGTCATTGCCCGAAGGATCGAAAGGCCAGTACAGTATGGTTGGCTTTAACGTAGGGAACACGATGAGCGAAAGCGGTACAGTTTCTCGTGGTGTGTGCGAGACCAAAGACGGCTATCTGACTTCGGTAGTTGAGCGCACAAAAATCGGCTACAACGATGCTCACGACATAGTTTTCACAGATGACGGTGATGAGCAGCATCTTGACGTCGACACACCTGTGTCGATGAATTTCTGGGGATTTACTCCCGATTATTTCAAGCACAGCGAAGACTATTTCGTACGCTTCCTTAAGGAAAACATCGATAAGCCCAAAGCAGAGTTCTTCATTCCATCGTTGGTGAGCGAACTGGTTGAGAACGGCACCGCAAAGGTGAAAGTCCTCAAGACATCGAGCAAGTGGTTCGGCGTAACCTATGCTGAAGACCGCCCGGCAGTGGTTGCTAAATTCGCTCAATTACACGCCGAGGGAGTTTATCCTGAAAAGATGTTTTAATAAAGTGTGAACAAGCGGCAAAAAATGTGTGCTAAATCAGGTGTTGTTCCATTTATCAGGATCTGTTTTAGCACACAATTTTTAATTACAAAAAGAAACAGACAGTATGGCTGAGATAGTAAACAAGTCGGTTTATATGAAGAAATTCGACAAGTTTCTCAAAACCGGCAAGTACAGAAAAACGCCCGAGCGCTATAAAGTGCTCGACATCGTTTTGTCGTTCAACAAGCATTTCTCCATAGATGACATCAAAACCAAGTTGAACGACGAGAATTATTATCTTAGTGTAGCCACAATCTACAACACGCTTAAGCTGTTTCTTGCCGCCGAGATAATAAAGACCCTGGATTTTGAAGGCGTAAATACCCAGTATGTGGTGATTGGAGTAACGTCGAACGTGCACCTTATCTGCACCAGTTGCAACAAGATAAAGGATGTGAGAGACACGAATTTCATCACATTTATGAATACCAGGAAATATACCGCTTTCAAGACGGGTCATTATTCACTGTTTGTGTATGGAATCTGCAGTACCTGCGCACGAAAACAAAACAAGACAAAGAATTTGAAAAATAAAAACAAGAATCAATAGCAATGGCAAACGTTAAACCATTTCGTGGCATAAGGCCACCAAAGGATTTAGTGACAAAAGTTGCGTCACGCCCCTACGATGTCCTCTCATCGGAAGAAGCACGGGAAGAAGCCGCAGGCAACCCCATGTCGCTCTATCATATCATTAAGCCCGAGATTGACTTCCCTCAAGGCACTAGCGAGCACGACCCGAGAGTGTATGAGCGCGCCCTTGAGAATTTCACTCTTTTCAAGGAGAACAAATGGCTGGTGCAGGATGAGAAAGAACACTACTACATCTATGCCCAGACAATGGATGGGAGAACCCAGTACGGTATAGTTGTGGCTGCCGACGTATTCGACTACATCAACGGCAAGATAAAGAAGCATGAGCTCACACGCCGCGAGAAGGAAGAGGACCGCATGAAACATATTCGCATCACCAACGCTAACATTGAGCCGGTATTCCTCGCTTTCCCCGACAACCCTGTGCTTGCTGAAGTGATTGAGACAGTGTCGGCAGGTGCACCGGAATATGACTTCACAAGCGACGACGGCATAGGTCACACTTTGTGGGTGGTGAGAGATGAACGCACCATTTCAGTTATCACCGAGGAGTTCGCGAAAATACCCTATCTATATATCGCCGACGGTCATCACCGCACTGCGGCAGCCGCACATGTGGGCGAAGAAAAGGCATTCGCCGACAGTGGCAGGACCGGCACGGAAGAATATAATTTCCTGCTGGCGGTTTGCTTCCCGCAATCACACCTGAAGGTGATGGATTACAACCGCGTGGTTACCGACCTCAACGGATTGACAAGCGAAGAGTTTCTCGGGAGGCTTGAAGAGAATTTTGCAGTTGAGAAGATTGGAGCGGAGGAATATCGTCCTAAGAAAATGCATGAGTTCTCACTATATCTGGATGGTACATGGTACAAGCTCACCGCACTGCCGGGGACTTATGACGACAGCGACCCGATAGGAGTGCTGGATGTTTCAATTTCCTCAAACCTGATTTTGCGAGACATCCTTGGCATCACCGATCTTCGCACCGACCACAGAATTGACTTTGTGGGAGGCATTCGTGGTTTGGGAGAACTTAAATGGCGTGTCGACAGCGGAGAGATGAAACTCGCTCTCGCCATCTACCCCGTTTCGATGCAGCAAATAATCAACATTGCCGACACGGGAAACATCATGCCGCCGAAAGCAACCTGGTTTGAGCCGAAATTGCGCTCAGGACTAGTAATTCATTCTCTTTTATAACTTCTTGCAAAGAAAAACAGTGAAATATTTGCTCAATTGAGCAAGATGGCATAAATTTGCAACAGATAAATGATTTGACGAGAAGATGACACACAGATTCGCATATTATTACTATTATTACGCTAAATAAAGAATTGGCGGATGTGTTCTGTGTGATTTATAAAAAGAAGTATTATTAATAATTTAGAATATAATCCCGCCAAAAATGGTGGGATTATATTTTGATAATTGTTTTTAGAACTCAATGAGCGATATGTTGAATGAAATATTTCCAGCCGAAAGAATCAGCGATGTGAAGGAATACTATTTTTCTCGGAAACTAAGGGAAATAGCACGGCTTAATGCCGACGGTGCCGACATAATCTCTCTGGGAGTGGGCGGACCGGACCGAATGCCTGCGGATAATGTAATTTCTACACTTTGCGATGAAGCGCACTCTCCCACTTCGCACGGATATCAGCCCTACGTGGGTATCGCTGAATTGCGCGAAGCCTTTTCGTGGTGGTACGGCAAGCACTATAATGTGGAACTCGACGCCTCAAGTGAGATATTACCGCTGATCGGGTCGAAGGAAGGAATACTGCACACCACACTGGCCTTCGTAAATCCCGGCGACGGCGTGCTTGTCCCCAACCCCGGCTATCCCACCTACACTTCTGTGAGCAGATTGGCGCAGGCTGAAATCTTCAATTATAATTTACTTGAGGAGAATGACTGGTTACCCGATTTCGATGAATTGGAGCGTCTGCCACTGGAAAGGATAAAGCTGATGTGGGTGAATTATCCCAATATGCCCACGGGGAGATGTGCAAGCATGGAACTTTTCAGGAAACTGGTGGACTTTGGCATAAGACACCAGATTGTGATTGTAAACGACAACCCCTACAGCTTCATTCTCAACGATCATCCTCTGAGCATTTTCAACGTGCCGGAAGCAAAGGAGATTGCCATTGAGATGAATTCGCTGAGCAAATCGCACAACATGCCCGGATGGCGTGTGGGGATGCTTGCCGCAAGAAAAGAATTTGTTCAGTGGATATTGCGTGTGAAGTCGAACGTGGACTCCGGTCAGTTTCGTCCCGTGATGCTTGCTGCAGCCGAAGCCTTGCATTGCGGGAAAGAGTGGTACGAGAAGTTGAACGAGGAATATGGTGAACGACGTGCTATTGCGGAACAAATAATGAGTACTATGAATTGTAAGTTCGATGCGGAGCAGAAAGGATTGTTCCTGTGGGGGAAGATACCCGACAGTGCTGCCGATGCCGAACAATTTGCCGACTATATTCTTAATGATGCAAGAGTGTTTATTGTGCCTGGGTCTGTGTTCGGCTCGAACGGCAGCCGCTTTGTGAGGTTGTCGCTTTGCGCGAACAAAGATATGCTGAGAAAAGCATTACAGAGAGTTTTGGAACTAAACGATAACGACTAGAAAACAAAAAGGATTATATATGATGAACGAACGAGACCAGTTCAGCGACTTGCAGCCGCTGACATTCAGTGGAATTAGTCTTAACCGCCCCATTGTCATAGCGGGACCGTGCAGCGCTGAAAGCGAGGAACAAGTAATGACCACAGCACGGGAATTGAGCCGTGCGGGAGTAAAGATTTTCCGTGCCGGCGTGTGGAA
>JAGCVR010000142.1 GCA_017962285.1 Muribaculaceae bacterium
ATTTCTTTCGCATGGCGCACATATTTCAATTTGTTCGACTTCACCGACGTGATCGCAATCTGCTTCTCGAATCACCAAGCTGACGACGCTAATCACGACTACCCTCTCGACACCCCCAATTTCTACTACGATCAAGACCAGACCGCCATTCTGTTCGGACTGATGGGCACTGGCGACACCCATGCGTCCCTGAGCGGCAGTTACGACGAGGACTTCTTTGTGGGTTATTCAGACTACTATAGCCGTTACGACTGGCACCGCGACATAAATGTGTATAAGAACGACATGCACATCAACCTGATTGACCACCCGCACGAAGGCGATGAGCATCTGGCAGCGTTCGGCGACTTGGACCTGATGCGTTGCGACTTTGCGGGCCGACCACTTGCCCTTGTTGCCACACTCGAGTGCCTCGCCCCGGGTGAATACAGGGTGCACTACAACGACTCATCTCAAACTGCCATCAACAATGGTGTAATCGACGAGAAACTCGTCGAAAACGGTCAGGTGCTTGGTCTCCCGGTTGTCAACGATCAGGTGTTCGACCTCACCACTTCCACCGGCGACAGCTCCGTTCCCCACATTTCTTTCAGCGACTGCTTCTACAGCGAGGAAATGCTTACGCGTTCAAGCATTGAGAACATGAACACTGATTACACCTATCGTCTCTACTCGCACAACAACGGTACCGAGATCCGTGCCATTCTCAGCCATATCCCGGTATATACGATACAGCTCAATGAAATATGGCGTGCCAACCTGACAAAGGACGAAGTTGATGCCGACACCGAAGGAACTCTCGCCCTTGAGAATGACCTGCACATTAAATTCTTGTCGAACCACGACATGCACGTGCTCAGATATCACCTCCTGGAAGGACACGGCAACGACGAGGAGCATGAAATTGACGAAATCGACACTGGCAACGAAGGCAGAGACCCATACGAGCACTACGACCAGCATGAGAACGATGGATTGATTGGCTGGGACGGCCTCTGGTTCGTACCCGAGATTCAGTCGGACCACAACAACAACACCTACGGCTGCTACAAAGAGACCATCAACCGCGCCTATGTGTATCTCGACCGCGACCATTCAAGACCAAGTTCCAAACTCGTAATGTCGATGCTGCAAGTGACCGGCGCCGACGGCAAACCCTACCGCTACTTCCACACCGGCCTCAGCCTTTGGAGCAGGCAGGAGATTTACCAAAACGCCAACTCCGAAGAGCGTTACCTCTACCGCATCTGGCGTGAAGTGAAATCGGACGGCAATGGCAGTCAGGCACCTCGCCGCACAGGCTCCAGTGGTTCGAACCGCGTCCTGCTCAACGAAGCGCCCGAACTGGAGGTCAACAACGACCTATACTCCTACTGGACAACCGACTATGCAGGACTGCAGGAGTTCACCGGCGAATCGCTCGTAGTGAGCGACACCTTCCTAGCAGAAGTGCCTGCCGACCCCGCAGAGCTTGAGAACTTTGCCCTCAACGTTGAATACCAGGCGGTGCTCTACATCCACGACACTGTGGAAGATCTCTTCTACCCCGTGTCATCGATGGTAGTGCCGGTAACATGGGACCTCAGCGACCACTCAAGCGTGGTTACCGGCCTGATGTCGATCGACGCCGACAACCGCACCGTGGCAGACGTGGAATACTACAACGTAACCGGACAGCGGATGACCGCCCCATCGGGCATCACCATTGTCGTGACCCGCTTCACCGACGGCACCTCCATGACCACAAAGCAGATATTCAAATAATTGATTATACATAACAAACAAAGAGTCCGGCCTCATACCGGACTCTTTGTTTTGCCCTATCTTTTACAATCACTCAAACAAGTTTGGCTCTGGGAGAGGACAAGATTCACTCGCATTTGCTCGTGCATCTTGATGCGCTCTTGCGGTATACCGCCAAAGGCAAATTCATTGCTCTCGGTTGCGACGATGTATGGCGATGTCGTGGAAAAGTACTATCTTTGTCGTGGAAAAACAAAAACGTGAAAATGATGAGGAAATTATTGCTATTGTCAGCATTAGTGGCATTGGCCTTGCCACAGGTAGAAGCATGTACGAGTATTCTAGTCGGGAAAAAGGCAAGCGTCGATGGTTCGGTGATGTGTACCTACAACATTGATTCATGGGGAGCAATGCACAAGATGTATCGCTACGAGGCTGGCACGCACCCAGCAGGTTCCATGCGCAGTATATATGACCGTGACACTCGCGTCTATCATGGGAAAATCCCCGAGGCACCAGTGACCTATCTGGTCACAGGCAACATCAACGAGTGGCAGGTGGCTATCAGCGAGACCACATTTGAAGGTCGTGAAGAGCTGATTGACAATTCTGGCATCATAGACTATGGCTCACTTATGGACCTTGGGCTGCAACGGGCGCGTACGGCGCGTGAGGCCATCGCCGTCATGACTGACTTGGCCGAGAAATATGGCTTTTGCAGTTCTGGTGAGTCTTTCACCGTATGTGATCCCAACGAGGCTTGGGTTCTTGAAATGTCGGGGTGTGGCCCTAAAAGCAAGAGCGTGGTATGGATAGCTGTGAGAGTACCCGACAATGCAGTCATGGCACATTCTAATCAGAGCCGCATACGCTGTGTGGACATTTCCGACACTGCCAATGTGATGATATCGGGCAATTGCATCAGTTTTGCACGAAAACGCGGCTATTTCAAAGGCCCAGATAGTGAGTTCAGCTTTTGTGATGCCTACAATCCGCCCACTTTCGGCGGTCGGCGCTTGGGCGATTCACGCGTCTGGGCCATCTATCGACGCCTGACATCGGGCATGGACCGCTATCTGCCTTACGTCGAGGGAAAGAAGCCCATGCGTGAGGTGGAGCCTCTGCCTATGTGGATTATTCCAGACAAGCCGCTAAGCGTCAATACCGTGATAGAGTGTCTGCGCGACCACTTCGAGGGAACACCACTGGATATGGACGACAACGATGCTGGGGCAGGCCTGTACGACAGCCCGTTCCGCCCTCAGCCCTTGCGCTACGATGATAATGGGACTGCCATGTTCAATGAACGGTCGGTGGCTACTACACACACTGCATTCACCTGGGTTTGCCAGTTGCGCAGTTTCATGCCGCGTGAAGTGGGAGGTGTGATATGGTGGGGCAACGACGACAGCGGCATGGTGGCCTATACACCAGTGTATTGCTGCGCCAATCGTGTGCCACATTGCTACAATGTCCCCGAGGCCGATGCTTTCCACTTCAGCGAAGAGAGCGCTTACTGGGTGTGCAACTGGGTGAGCAACATGGTATATCCAAGATGGAGTCTGCTTTATCCCGAACTCCAGCAAGTGCGTGATTCTCTACAGGCCAGTTACTTCGCTCATCAGAACGAGGTTGAGAAGTGTGCACTTCAGCTTTTGAATGTTGAACGCGACAGCGCTATCAATTACTTGAGCGACTATGGCGACCAGATGGGCAAGCAGATGGTTGCGCGATGGCGGCAGATGGCATGGCACATGATTGTGAAATATAACGATGGAGTCATCCGTCAGGAAGAAAAAGGTGTCTACAAACGCAACTCCAGCGGCTTCAGGCCAGTGCTCTCGCGCCCAGGCATGACTCCTAAGGCGCGTCGACGAATACATAAATCCACCGGTACGCGTTTCGAAGTTCCCCAACCGACAAGTTGAATGCCTCCTACATGTAGCCTTTTCGCATTCCCCCCATTTTTATAACTGGTTTCGCATATCTCTTTCTGATTAAAAAGTTAAATTTTATTAAAACGCTGATACTCTACGTTATATGTTACGGATATTGCCTCAAACAAATATGCGTAACACTACTAAATATGATAGTTTTTAACATCCATTCACTAAATTTTGAGCGACCATTAAATTTCTCAAACGTATTATATATAGAGAGGGAAGGGAAATAACCCATCTAAGTTATCTACTAAAAATTATTTTTCTGGACGTAAAAATCAACATTATAACATACAATGAAACGACAAGTTATCACACAACTGACAACGGCCGAGCGCCTCACCCTGCTGGAGCAAATCTTTGCCCCGCAGGGTGAATGCTCATGCGTTGAATTTGCATCCTGCACATTGAGCGACATGGCTTTCATGTTCGACTTTGCGGATGCCAACTTAGTGAAAATGAAGTGGTCTAACGACGAGTGCGAATTGAGCGAGATCATTGAGCGCATCAACCACCTTCTCTCGCCTGAGACTGAGCAGAAATTCGAACTTGGCATGCCTTATTTCATTCATGCCATTTTACCGCAAGAGCCTATTCTCGCACAAAAAGTGATCCACTGGCTCCAGTACGACGAACCTATCGCAATGGAACACTTCGTGACAACCAGCGACACCGACGACATCACCATTCGTGTCGCTTTTATCAAAAACGAAATCGGCAACAAAATCGTCAACGAGATAGAGAAAGAAAATAGAATAATAAACATTTAAAAATTTGAAAATTATGGCAGAAATTGGATATGGTTATGGCAGCGAATGGCAGTTGTTGCGTTATTTAGGTCATCATCGTAATTATCTCAATAAAGAAATACTGAAGGCCTTGAAGTTGAAGAATGAGCAGATTATTTGGAAAGATTATCCAGTAAACAAGAATCGTCTTTCAATGGATGGAGAACTAACTGGAATTAAATGTTTTGAAAAATGTTTTGAAAAAGATATTTATAAAAGAATAGACAAAGCATGGAAAACATTTTGGCCTCAATCGGGTACTAGTCATAACTGGGATGGAGTTTTTACTATTGGAGAAAAATGGTTCTTTGTAGAAGCGAAAGCTCATTTGGATGAAGCTCATCAAAAATGTGGTGCAAAGAAAGAAGAAAGCATCCATTTAATTAAAAGTGCATTTGAAGAAACTTCTGGCAGTAGTGAATTGGGTCAACAATGGTTTGAGTCAGATTGCTATCAGCTTGCAAACCGTCTTGCCTTTATAAAGTTTTGTGAAAATCAAGGTATTAAAGCTAAACTTATATATATCAATTTTCTAAATGGCTGGATTAAGAATGAGTCAGGGTTTAAAAGTGTTTTAAATCAGATTGATTGGGAAAAAGTATGGGAAGAAGAGTATAAGACGCTTTCACTGACGAAAAAGCATAAAGATAGCATTGTACATGTATATATTGATTGTTTAAAGGGATAACATATGACCATACTTCACATCAGTGACACGCATGGACTGCATAGACGGCTGGTGGCTATGCCTCCAGCCGATGTACTGGCTCATAGCGGTGATTTTACTCATCGTGGCACAGAAAAAGAGGTGCTTGATTTCCTCAACTGGTTTATTTCGCTTGATTATCTCAACAAAATCTTTGTGGTTGGCAATCATGACCTATGCTTGTTGGATGCCGAAGGCATTGAAGACCTGCCTGCCAATGTACACTTCCTGCAGGACCGTAGCGTGACTATTGATGGTGTGAAGTTCTTCGGCTTGGGTTATAACCACCCCGAGAATCTTATTCCCAAAAGCAACCTGGATGTACTCGTAACCCACGAGCCACCGCTTGAAATACTCGACTACTCGTCGGGTACGCATTGGGGCAATCTGCCGTTGCGCAATAGTGTGGAAAATGCCAATCCCCTTTTGCATCTCTTCGGACATGCCCACGAGAGTTATGGCACCACCAAGCGCGACGGCATTATTTTCAGCAATGCTTCATTGCTTGACGACTACAATAAACTGGTCAACTCACCACGACTCATCCAAGTGAGTTTGGGCAGGTAATAAGTGAGATTAAAGGAGGACAAGATTCACTCGTGTGGGCTCGTGCATCTTGATGCGCTCCCGCGGGGGCGCTGGCAATGCTGCTGGAAACAACGCCTATAAGCGTTCACTTGTTTTCTCACTGATGCCCAATTACGAGCAAGCTCGCATGGGATAAGGACAAGATTGGCTCGCTGGCGCTTCGCCCATCTTGAATGGGGAGATGCTGTCAATGCTGATGGAAACAACGCCTATAAGCGTTAACTTGTTTTCTCACTGATGCCCAATTACGAGCAAGCTCGTATGGGCATCAATGAGAAAACGGTTGCGACTATCGTCACAACCGGTTCCATCAACATTGGCGGAGAGGACAAGATTCGAACTTGCGGTAGAGTTACCCCTACGGCAGTTTAGCAAACTGCTGGTTTCAGCCACTCACCCACCTCTCCAGTGCTCTGTGCTGAATACGCATCCGTGCTAATAGGAAGCGTGCTTGTTTCACTAAGCGTGTGCAAAGTTAGTAAAAAAGTTTTATCCTGCAAACGGGTTGGGAAAAGTTTTTTGATTTTTGGGCGCATTTTTTGGAAAATTGCATTAGTGAGTATAATTTTGAGAAAAGTTTCCTAACGTTTGATGAAATGAGACGATATCTGACAATAGCCGTGTGTGTGCTGCTTGTGGCACTGTGCTCGACCGCCGAGACAAGAGTGATTGACGTTAAGCCCATGGGGAAAGCTTCCGCTACGAACTACCTGCGCGAACAGTTGCGTGGCATCAAGGGGACCGACAGCGTGAGAATCGTGTTCGGCAAGGGCGACTTCTACATGGACGGCAACGTGGACATCATCTGCAATGCCGAGGTGAGCGGCGCAGGGCGCAAGGCTACACGCATTTTCATCCAGAACAGCCCGAATCACACCGACGACTGCTTCCTGGGATTCAAGGCGAGACGCCCTGCCACCACCGCCGTGAGGCTCCACGACCTGAGCATGAAAACTGAACCGCACGACGGGCTTTGGTGGACTGAACCGGAGATGCGATATGCCGTGAAAATATGTTATGCACACAGTGTGACGGTGGAGCGCGTGGATATTGAGGTGGACAACGCCTATATAGGCAATCTTGACACTCGCGTGTGTTCCAACATTGTGGTGCGCGACTGTGTGCTGAAGAATTTCAACAACTGCCATGCGGGAGGCGGACTCTCGGTTCGCGGCGACACGCACAATGTACTTATCGAGAAGAACGATTTTTACAAGTACGGCAACGACGAAATGCTTTCGATTTTCGGCTACTTTGACGAAACTTACAGTTATAAGGTATCTTATCCCGACACTTGCTATAAGACCAATATCCGCGTGAACAAGAACAAGATCTTCGCCGGAGGTTACAAGGGCAAGAATCCCACCGACACCATAATTGACACTTATTTCACATTCCTCCTCTATAAGATTGGCGATGACCATGTGGTTAACATTGCGGATGGCTTTGACTTTACCGACAACGAGTTTCACATCGACGTGCCCATGCACAACCTGATTACAGTCACTTTCGACAAGTACACGCACCATCGTGGGGTGCGCTTTTCCGGCAACAAGGTGACCTACACGAAAAATGCCGGTCAGGCCGACTCCTGGTACGATGATTTCTGCATCAGAGACACCTCCATTGGTAGCGACTCCATTTACATTCACGACAACACTTTCGACGTGGCATGCGACTGGGAGAGTTCATGGGGCGACAACAACTACTCGCACCTGAGCATGAGCGGCGGCAATGTGTCGTACTACAACAATACGTTCACCGACCGCGGCACCGTTCCGGCATTTTCCAACCGCGACTACACCGGATGCAACTTAGTTACTTTTCGCGAGGAGGGCGGCAATGTGATGCTGAGAAACAACACGGTTAAAGGCCTTTACCTGCTCGCCCGCCTGTCGGAAGCCAGCCAGGTTGCCCCCAGCC
>JAGCVR010000143.1 GCA_017962285.1 Muribaculaceae bacterium
CGCTCGCCCCACGCGACGTGGTGGCTCGTGCCATCCACAGCGAGATGAAGCAGCGTGGCGAGGACCACGTGTATCTCGACGTGACCCACAAAGACCCGGAGCAGACCAAGCACCACTTCCCCAACATCTACAAGCATTGTCTGGAACTTGGAATAGACATCACGAAGGACTATATCCCCGTGGTGCCGGCTGCGCACTATCTTTGCGGAGGAATCAAGGTTGACCTGCACGCACGCTCCTCAATCCACCGCCTCTATGCCGTGGGCGAATGTACCTGCACCGGCCTGCACGGCGGCAACCGCTTGGCAAGCAACTCGCTGATAGAAGCGGTGGTGTATGCCGAAGCTGCAGCCCGGCATGCCATTGAGCACCACGACAACTATGCTTTCCGCGAAGACATTCCCGCATGGAACGACGAGGGCACGACGCACCCCGAAGAGATGGTGCTCATCAGCCAGAGCGAAAAGGAGGTGGGCGAAATCATGAGCGCCTATGTTGGCATCGTCCGCAGCAACCTGCGCCTGGACCGTGCCTGGAACCGTCTGGACATCCTCTATGAAGAAACCGAGAAACTGTTCAAGACAAGCAAGGTTTCGCGCCGCATCTGCGAGCTGCGCAACATAATAAATGTGGGGTATCTGATAATGCGTCAAGCCAAGGAGCGTAAAGAGTCGCGCGGACTGCACTACACCATCGACTATCCTCCCGCACCTAAGAAAGAGGAAGACCTGGTGCTGTAGTTAGGTCATAGTAAGGAGACGAAATAATGGACGCAAAAAAGAAAGCAGCAATAATGGAGAGTTCGAGTTTTGAAGAACTTCTCAACGCTGAGTACGGCGAACGCGGGACAAAAACCCGCGAGGATTTTGAGACTGAGGACGAGACTTTCTGCCTTGCCGAATGCCTAAAAGAGCAACGTAGACTTGCAGGGCTGACACAAGAGCAACTGGCTGCAAAAATTGGCACCAAGAAAAGTTATATATCGAAGATTGAGAATGGACATGTGGATGTGCAACTGTCAACACTTTTCAGAATCTTCGCGGGTTTGGGCAAACGCGTGTCCCTAAACGTGTTTTAGCCTTCGGTGGCTTATCGATTATATCCGGCGAATGCAGATTCAATTGCGCGGCTAATACGCAAAAAGCGGCAGGCGAAATCGCCTGCCGCTTTTTCGGGTCGGGGTGAGAGGACTCGAACTTCCGACCTCCACGTCCCGAACGTGGCGCGCTAACCAACTGTGCTACACCCCGATCTTGTTTTGCGAGTGCAAAGATACGATTTTATTTTCACATAAAACACTAAAAGTGGATAAAAACATCATTTTTTTATTTCAATTAGGCAAAAATCAGAAATACTGATAAGACGAAACCGACAAAAAGCCCACATGAAAACCACCAGAATCACCATAAAAACACACCTGAATGCAAGGGAGAAATCGGCCAAACTTCAACAGTGTGAAAATAGTGTGAAAAATGTGTTAATTAGCTCAAAAAACGCTTGTGTATGTCGGCATTTTTTTGTATTTTTGTATGATTAAAACAATAAGAAAAAGATATGCCAGAAGAATTAATAGAACAGCAAGAGAATCAGCAGTATTCGGCGCACAACATTCAGGTCCTTGAAGGTCTGGAAGCAGTTCGCAAGCGCCCATCAATGTATATTGGCGACACCAGTGTGAAAGGTCTTCACCATCTTGTTTCGGAAGTGGTGGACAACTCAATCGACGAAGCCCTGGCAGGTTTCTGCGACCACATCGACGTCACCATCGACGAAGACAACTCAATTACCGTGTCGGACAACGGTCGCGGAATCCCCGTTGACGAACACGAGAAACTGCACAAGTCGGCACTCGAAGTGGTAATGACCGTGCTTCACGCAGGCGGCAAGTTCGACAAAGGCAGCTACAAGGTGTCGGGCGGTCTGCATGGTGTGGGCGTGTCGTGCGTGAATGCCCTGAGCGACTATCTGCGCGCCGAGGTGCGCCGCGACGGCAAGATCCATGTGCAGGAATACGCTTATGGCAAGCCAACCTGCGACGTGCATGTCATCGGCACCTGCGACGACCATGGGACAACCGTGAAATTCCACCCCGACGGAGGCATCTTCCAAACCACCGAGTATCAGTTTGAGATACTGTCGAACCGTCTGCGCGACCTGGCTTACCTGAATGCCGGAGTAACCCTAACTCTGACAGACCTTCGCAAGAAGAACGAGCAGGGAGAACCTCACAAGGAAACCTATTATTCCCGCACCGGCCTCGACGAGTTTGTCCGCTACATCGACTCGAGCAAGGAATCGCTCATCAACGACGTGATTCATATCACCGCCAACAAGTCCATCCCCGTGGAGGTGGCGATGACCTACAACACTTCGTTCAACGAGAACATATATTCATTCGTAAACAATATCAACACAATTGAAGGCGGAACGCACCTCACCGGTTTCCGTCGCGGTCTGGGCTCTACACTGAAGAAATATGCCGAAGACTCGAAGATGCTAGAGAAGGTGAAAGTGGAAATCACCAAAGACGACTTCCGCGAAGGGCTCACAGCCGTAATATCGGTCAAAGTGCTTGAGCCGCAGTTCGAGGGACAGACCAAGACGAAACTCGGCAACACCGAAGTGATTGGCGCAGTTGAGACAAGCGTGCGCGAAGCCCTCACCAACTACCTCGAAGAGCATCCCAACCAGGCAAAAGCCATCGTGGAGAAAGTGATACTTGCCGCCACCGCACGCCATGCCGCACAGAACGCACGCATGAAAGTGCAGCGCAAGTCGCCGCTCTCGGGAGGAGGCCTGCCCGGCAAACTCGCCGACTGCTCGAGCAAAGACCCCGCCGAATGTGAATTGTTCCTCGTCGAGGGAGACTCCGCAGGAGGTTCGGCAAAGCAGGGACGCAACCGCCAGTTCCAGGCCATTCTGCCGCTGCGAGGCAAGATCCTAAACGTGGAGAAGGTGATGGACCACAAGGTGTTTGAAAGCGAATCGGTGGTGAACATCTTCCGCGCCCTGGGTGTAACCATTGGCACCGAAGACGACCCCAAGGCTCCCAACCTTTCCAAGCTGCGCTATCACCGTGTGATTATCATGACCGATGCCGACGTGGACGGAGCACACATTGCCACACTGCTCATGACATTCTTCTTCCGTCGCATACGCCCGATAATTGAAAACGGAAATCTCTACATAGCAAATCCACCTCTCTACCGTTGCTCTAAAGGCAGCACGCAGGAATACTGCTGGAACGAGGCTCAAATCCGCCAATTCATCGACAAATATGCCCGCGGCGAAGAGAAGAACGTGAAGATACAGCGATTCAAAGGATTGGGCGAAATGAATGCGGAGCAACTCTGGGAGACAACCATGGATCCCGAGAACCGCATCCTCAAGCGCGTAAGCATCAGCGATGCCGCCGAGGCCGACCGCGTGTTCTCAATGCTGATGGGTGAGGACGTGGCACCACGCCGCCAGTTCATCGAAGAGAACGCAAATTACGCCACCCTCGACACTTAACGAAGTTTTCATAAGAAATCATACAATAGTCCCACACAGCAGCATATCGTCTGACTGTGTGGGATTTTTCATATCACGGCAAAAAAATTGTGCAACGCATCGGGTGTTGGGTGGGGATGATGCGCTGCACGGTGGAATGTTATGTAGCCCATAGCAGAATCGAACTGCTCTTTCAAGAATGAAAATCTTGCGTCCTAGCCGATAGACGAATGGGCCTTGACGGGTAATGACTACCCTGAGTAATCACGCTCTCGCAGATGAACCGAGAGGGGACTAAACGTTTTTAAGCAACTTCCAGCTTATTGACGTAACGGGCAAGTTTCGACTTAAGGTTAGCCGTTTTATTCTTGCTGATAACGCCCTTGCGGCCGAGCTTGTCGAGCATAGCGGAAACTTTCTTCAAAGCCTCAGCGGCCTGCTCTTTATCGGTCATGGTGCGCAAGCGACGCACTGCGTTACGCATAGTCTTTGCATAATAGCGGTTACGGAGGTTGCGAGTCTTAGTCTGACGAATTCTCTTTACTGATGATTTATGGTTTGCCATAATTATATAATAATATTTTTGTTTATAGTAGCCCATAGCAGAATCGAACTGCTCTTTCAAGAATGAAAATCTTGCGTCCTAGCCGATAGACGAATGGGCCAAATCGTATCGA
>JAGCVR010000144.1 GCA_017962285.1 Muribaculaceae bacterium
GTACGAGACTGCGTCTCGTAATACAAGGACATCTCATAACAGGGATGGGTGTGTGTACCAGGGGAAGCGAGGCGGCTTGCGGGGATTCCAGGCAGGCACAAAAAGAGAGGGACGCTACTCACGCAGAATCCCTCTCAAATAATTCGAATAAAACCAAATTATTTCTTCCTGTTTCGAACCGACTTGACAGCACCGCTTGAACTGGAGTTCTTAGCCTTACGCTGCTTGATCTTAGGCTGTTTTTCCTTTTTGGAGCCTCGTTTGGTGGTTCGCTTTGTTTCTTTTTTCTTGTCCTTCTTCTCAGCTTTCACCTCGGTAGCCTCTTCGGTTTCTTCGCCTTCCTCACCCTCTTTTTCAGCGAGTTCTTTCTCTTTAGCCTCCCTTTGAGCCTGAAGTTCTTCACGCGTAGGCACCCAGAGGTTCTTGTCGAAAGCGCGGAGGCGTTTTTCAATGCTGTCCTGCGCCATCTTCAGTTCGTCGGGATCGGGATAGAGCTGAACCAGAGAGAGGTTCCTGAGGTTCTTCACCTTATAGATGTCGCCGCTGTACATATTGAGCTTGAAGAAGTCGTCGATATTGTAGCGCGGCAGGTTGTTGTCATCGTCAGTAAAGACATACTGCTGGGCTATGTATGGGCGGATATCGTTCAGTTTCACCCAGAACATGGGATACTTCACCGGTTCGCCGCCGAACTCATCGGTGCGGTGAAGCACCGGGCAGATGGCATCCACGCGGGCCTTCATGGCGTTGGAGCGAGTATCGAACTCCCATTTTTCGATAATATAGTAGCTGAGGATTTCGTTAGCCGGGATATCGGAATTTTCGATGGCGAACTTAGGGTGTTTCTCGTTGCTGCCCTTGGCATCGGTAAAATAGATGTGGAAACGCTCAAGCATTTCGCGCACCTTTATGCGATACTCATCGGTAAACATCTCACGCCCGTCGAGGTATTCGTATGCCGCGATTTCATCGTTGGCGAGGAGTCTCATGATGATGAAGAAGAGGTCTTCGCCATCGGCATTCGGTTCTTCGGGATAGTAAAGAGCCGGATTCTTGCCTTTTGTCAGGTCGAGGCTGCGATACACCACTTTAGTCCACTGCAGGTCGGCATCGCTTGGCTCGCGTTGCTCAAAGAAACTCTGCTGCCTGTCGGTGATTTGAACAGAAGTCTCGCTTTTCTTCTTGGCGTCTTTCTCACTTTTCTTCACCACCTGAGCGTTTGCGGCAGCTGCCGAAATCAAGACGGCTAAGGCTATGGTTAAAAATCTTACTGATTTCATAATGAAATATTTTCGAAAAAAGAACAAATATCTGATTTAGCAAACTAATTTATAATAACTTCCATTGGAGCGAGGTCGCGTTGAATACCATCGGGTCCGGTAGCTTTCACGCGAGAGATGTAGAAACGTTTCCCGCGGGAAAGACGGCGGATTGCGGTAAGCTGCCGCTCAGAGAAGTTTGCACCGTTCGACACTTCGGGGATGGCATTACCCATTGAGTCGAAGAACACAGTTTCGAAGCTGAGCACCTTATACTCTATGTTGAGGATATCGTCGTCGATGGCGGCATCCACTCCACGGGCATTGAGCAGGATGGCCTTTGAGAAACCGCGTCCGCCCTTGTAACGGTTCACCGCGCCCTTGTCGTCCTTATAGGCGATATACGGCATCGGGTCGGGCAATTTACGTACGCGGAAAGTGGTTCCGCCCACGTTCACTTTCTGTCCGTTCATATCGGCGGTAACCGAGATGACACATTCGTCGCCCACACGTGTGGGGTGCGCAATCCATGTTCCGGCACCGCTTTTCGTGAGCGAGCCGTTTGTCATGGTGGCGGCAATGGAACCCTCGGGCACGCCAGGAACGGCAATGGATATGGGGTTGTTGATACCGGCATAGAGCACGTTCATCATTGTAGCCGACACTGTTGCCAACGGGTCAATAACAGTGTAGGATGACTTGAACTCGCGTTTTGTGAGAGTGCCGTCGCGTCCCACTACTTCGATCCAACCTGAGTAGTCGTAATTACCAGCCTTTCCGGTTCCCACTTCATAGAGCCCGCGGTCGTTACCCAGTTTCTGTCCGTTGATATAGACGATCGGTCGGGCTGTGGTATCAACAGCACCCATGAGGATCTGAGCCGAATACTTGGTTCCACGCATCACGATGCGCGAATCGGGAACCACGAAAGCGTCCACCACATTCACACGGAGGTCACCGAGGTCAACGTTCGTGATAAGCTGATTGAGCACCTCACCCTCGGCATAGCGTATGTCATTCTGCATTTTCGAGAGCAGAGTGATGGCGGCAATGGTTGGCATATTCTCAAACATGGTCTCTTCCCATTTCTTGTTCTCGCCCTTGAATGGTGCGGTGGACAGTGCCGATTCAATGTTCTTGCGTTTGTCGGCATCGTCGATAAACGATGTGATAAACCCGCGGTACTGGTCGATTTTCGTGCGCAGCAGCTGACCCTTTCCACCCACGGGAGCGAGCATGATCTGCGAAGCAGCGTCGAGGTCGTCCTGATTCTTGATGTTGTGCACGTCGGGGTCTTTACCGTCGGCGACGGAAACGATCTGATACTTGAGCGAGTCGATAAACTGATAGAGTTCGTCGGTGGTGTTTGTAACCTGTGTGGCCTTGTCGAGCCAGATTTTTCCCTTTTCGGGATTCTCTTTGTTGAATTTCTGCAGGTCGGCAAACAAGGCGTTGTTTCTTGCGGTAATGATTCTGTTTGAGCGCGACAGGCCGTCCTCCACCTGACTGAAACCGTTGAGCACGTCGCTCGACACGTTAAGTGCGAGCATGGCCGTGAGGACGATATACATCAGGTTTATCATCTTCTGTCGGGGCGACATGCGTCCCACCGTCTGATTTTTTGCAGAAGCCATTTTCTAAATTATTGTTCGTTTTGGTCGTCGCTGCCCATGCCCGGCACGCCGCCTAATGGGCGATACATATTGGTTGTCATGGCTTTCACCATTTTTTCATAAACGCTGTTGAGCTGCTTCATGTAATGAGCCATCTTCTCGGTTTCGTCGCAGAACTGAGTGCTTTCGGCGGCAGATTTCTCGTACATGTCGCGAATGTCCTTCAGGCCGCGGTTGACGCGGTCGATATTGTCGAGCTGCGAAGAGACGCTCTTGAGCTGGATTTCGTAGATTGTGTTAAGTCCACCGATATTGCGGTTGAGCGATTCCATCTGCTCCACATATCCGGTAGCGCTTGAGTTGATGCCTTCGCTGTTGGCGGTGATTGCGGTGTAGCTGTTGAGCAGCGTAGCCTGCACTTCGTTCAGCCGTGCGGTGGTTTGCTGCAGCATCTGCATCTGTTCGCTGATGGCCGCCATCTGGCTGAGATAGTTTTGGGTGGCATCGGTAAGTTCCGCCATACGGCTGAGCTGGTCGCTTGCGGCGGCCATTTTGGCTATGCTTTCGCTCAGGGAGAGAGTGTCTTCGGGCGAGATGTCGATACCTTGTGGCAATCCCACGGCATTCTTTGCCTGTTCGGGGCTGACGTTGCCGAAGCGGCTTGCCTCAGTGTCGTCGGCCGAGCCTGAGCCCGAGCCACCGCCACCGATTATTATGCCCCCGCCGCCGTTGAAGTCCGGTCGGTCCTCCGGGTCATTGCTTGCCAGAACCGGGAACACCTCTTCCCAGTGATATTGTTTTTCGGGTCTGTCGAACGCGGTAAGCAAGAACATAAGCACCTCAGTACCCATACCAACCGACAGCAGCGTGTTTCCGCCGGGGAGGTGGAGGATTTTAAACAGCGCACCCCAGATTACCACGGCAGCACCGATACTGTAAGCAAAGTTGAAGAATCGTTGTCCTTTCTCCCCCGAAAGGAAGCGTTCCACTACGTTTCTGTATTTTTTAATCTTTCCCATTTTTTCAGATGTCTTAAAAAGTCAAATGCTGTTATGTCTTAATGAATTGGCAAAGAGTTGTTATCTTTTGCGTTTCACTTTGCCGGTGCCCACTTTAGTACGAACACACCGGAAACCGATGTAAGAGCGCTGTTCGTTCTGGTATTCCCACATGCGGAGGTCGCTTCGCACGTTGTGTGCCACGTCCTTCCACGAGCCGCCGCGCACGATTTTGCGCGACATCTTATATGGGTCTTCCTTAGCCACGTTGTAGCGGTACTCGGGGTTAAGGTCACTTGTCATGCGGTCGATACTCTCGGTGTAGGCTGTGCTTGTCCATTCGCTCACGTTACCAGCCATGTCGTAGAGACCGAACTCATTTGGCTGATAGGTTCCCACCGGGGCCGAGATGATGCTGCCGTCTTTCACGTAATTACCTTCCATTGGCTTGAAGTTGGCGTAGAAGCATCCGTCTTCCTCGGTCAGAGGCAGGTCACCTTCCCACGGATACTTGTTTTCGCTCACACCGGCACGGGCGGCATATTCCCATTCGGCTTCGGTAGGCAGGCGATACGGTTCCACGTAAATGCCTTCTTTCCCGAGCGATTTCTTCAGGAATTCTGTACGCCAGTGGCAGAATGCCGTTGCCTGCTCCCAGCTGATACCCACCACGGGATAGTTGTTGTAGCCTGCGCTGGCGAAATACATGCGCACGTAGGGCTCGTTGTAGGCGTTGTCGAAGTCGTTGATCCAGCAAGTGGTATCGGGGAATACGTTGACAATGTAAGTGTTGACGAAATCGAACTCACTCTGGAGCGGATGCGAGATTGTCTGACGCACGATATGCCCGTCATCGTCGATATAAGCGGTGTCTTTGCTGATTATCGGGTCGAAATCGGGGATGTCGTGGTCGGTGTTATAGTCGCGGCGCGCGCGGTTGAAGCGGTTTTTGCGCTTTGCGGCTTCGGTGAGGTTATAGACTTCGTAGCGATAGTTCATCTGGTCGGGGTCGAGTTCACGCACACCGGTAATAGGGTTGATACGATAAACGCTGAGTATTGCCCTCTCCTCGTCTTCGCTTGGATTCTTCCAGGGTATTGCACGCCCCCAGTTGAGATGCGGAGTAATGGGGTTACCTTCCTTGTCTTCAACGATTTTGAACTCTTCGTTGCCGCCATAGGCCGGGTCGGCGATACGTTCGCGGATAATGGAGTCGCGCACCCAGAAGAGGAATTGTTTATACTTGGAGTTTGTAACTTCTGTTTCGTCCATCCAGAAAGCGTCCACAGAGATACCTCTTGCGATGGAATCGATGCCCCAGATGGAGTCGCGTCCGCCGGGACCTTCCTTCATGGAACCGCAGTCGATGAGAACCATACCGTAAGGAGTGGGCTCGGAATAGTGGGTTGCCCCCACGCCTGTGACTTCGCCACCCACCTGGCTCACACGCCGTCCCGAGAAACAGGACGTCAAGAGCGCCGCAATAAAAATATAAATAAATAAACGTTTCATATATTCGGTTATATTCTATTATTTTCAATTACATTATTCTCACACCTTTCTGTTTGTTCCGGTTGCGTTCCTTCATATCGAGTTTCACGTTGTAACCGAGAAATATCTCATGGCTTCCCATTGTTGCTTTCGACATTTTTGAAATAGGATAATCGAAAGCATATCCTATGTAGAAGTTCTTGAATTCAGCGCCGATCATCGCCATGACGGCATCGTTCCACCTGTATCCTACCCCAGCGGTGATAAACTTGTTGTATCTCATTCTCAACGTGGCTTCAGCCTGATAGAACTGAAAGTCGGTCTTGACAAATACAGACGGTTGTATTTCAAATAACGAGTTTTTTACGGGGATATTGCTTCCAGCCATAAAATAATACATTCTTCCGTTCTTGAATTCATACTCATCCTCCGACGTCTCGTTGGCCTTGAGAGTAACGGTGGGCTCGAACAGATGCGTGCTACTGATGCCGAGCCAGAACCACTTGTGAGTGTAGTAAATTCCGGCACTGATGTCGAACGCATTTCCTGTAACCTCAGTGTTGGGGATAGCATCGTCGGCGCTGGTGTGGGCATCGTCGCCTTCGGGGATGAAAATGTCGGTACCCTTAAAGGTCTGGTTCAGGAATCCCACCTGCAGTCCCACGCTGAGTTCACCCTTGAAGAGTTTCTTTTTCCACGCCAGCTGCGCCCCCACATTAAGAGAGCGATAGAGACCCATGGTTTCCTGCTGCAGGACGATTCCCCCACCCCAGCGGCGTTCAAGGAACTTGAACGGCATATCCGCCATACCGAGGAACGTCATGGGAGCGTGTTCCACCCCGAGCCACTGAAGTCGGCTGCCGGCAGTAATGTGGATGAAATCCACGTTCCCTATGGCACCCGCATTATAGTATGCCGGAGCTTTCCAGTAGTGCGTGAGCTGCGCGTCGATTTGGGCGCACACTCTCTGAGCTGAGCACAATGACAGCGCGGCAACGAAGATGAGAACAATATTTTTAGTTTTGAGACGCATTCGCAAAAAGTTTCGCTGTTTATCTCAGTGAAGTTATAGTTTTATTCGAAATAGAATGTAAGCACTACCATATTATTGACGATTTTGTCCACGCTTTCGGTAAACCGCATCATTTCCGGATTATCCTCCATGTCGGGACGGTTGCGCTGAAGCACGTTCTTCAGTCCGAAGCAGAATTTCAGTTCGGGACACAACTTGAAGAACGGGAGATAGATGTCGCAGCCCATTCCCACGGTGAGCATGACATCCATGTCCTTAAGCCTCAACTGGTCAGGGCGGTCCTTGCCCACATCGTAGAGCATCATTGCACCCGTTGTGAAATAAGGGCGGATATTGTGATATCTCAGTGCCGATATTTTCAGGTCAATGGGGATGACCACATAAGTGGATTTCAGGTTCTGGCTCTGCCTGTAGGCCATCGGGTCGGGGTCTTCGGGCGAGCCTAATGCATTCTGGAACTTCACCACTTTATTTCCGAAATACATGCCCGGCGAAACGCGCAGGTTGAAATGCTTTCCGAGCCGGAGGTCGGCAAGGACGTTGACGCAGAAACCGGGAGAATGGCTGGGCACGTCGGCAAACAACGACTGTCAGTCTTCGGTGATAAAGCCATTGTTAGTGATATTGACATCCTGAAGGTTCATTCCCACCGAGAACCCGAAATGAATGCGTTTCATGTCGGCATAAGGGCGGTTGAGAATCTTATCATTGTCCTGCGCCAATGCCGTGATATTCAGCATCAGCACATAAATGGCCATCAGTATTCTTTTGCAATTTGCCTTAGTCATAAATCCATGGTCACGGCACATTTTCCGCACATGACTCAATTAGATTAACGAAGAAGTGTCCCCTTTATTGCATTACGCCGCCTTTTTCACTTGCGGAGGCGTTTCACCCACCGTCCTATCCGCACGTTGCTCTGCCAGGAAAGGAGCAGGAGCAGGCACACATAAATCAGTGCCATGAATGGTTCGCGCAGTTCAATCCCCATCTGGGCCAATCCGTTGCGAAGCGCGAGGAGTACAAGTATCTGCCACACATAGACCTCGTAGCTGATGCGCCCAAGCCAGCCGAGCACCGGTCCCTGAAGCGCACGCGACAGAAGTCCCCCGCGCACATCACCCATGGCAAGAACGAGCACCAGAAAACCGGTAAGCAGGATTTTCAGCGGACGGCTGTCGAAACGATTAATCACGCCGTGATACTGAAGCATCGTAACCAGCACCATCAGCGCCACTACGCCCAATTCCGCCAAACTCTTCCAGATGGGCACGTTCATGCGTTCATAATCCTGGTGGCCGCGCTCCCAGATGGTGCACAACACCACACCCAGCGAGAAGTCCACAAGCCGCATGGGCGGGAACATGAACACGAACCATTTCCGCGCTTCGCCATCGAGATGCCACTGCACCGTCATGAATACTGCAAGAGCCACGAGAACAATCAGTAACTGCGTTACGATTTTCATCCTGCCGAAAAAGTGTTTCACAAAAGGATAACACAGGTAACAGAACATCATTGAGCTCAGGAACCAGGTGACTGTGTTCAGCGCATGATTCACCTCGGGCGAAGGAGACCAGCTTTGCAGCAACAGAGCCTGAAGCATAAAGTTCGACACAGAGAAATCACTTTCCCTGGTAAGGAGATACTGCACACCCAGCATCAGGACAAACAAGCCAAGCACCAGCCAGTGCAACGGAAAAATGCGCAGCACGCGACGGCGCATGAAAGCCTTGTATTCCTTCCAGCTGAGAGCATCGAAAGCATATCTCTGTGCCAGCAGGAATCCGCTCACCACAAAGAAGAACGACATTCTGAAATCGCCCATCACCTGCAGCTCATAACTCTGCGTGTAGTGAAACGCCACTATCAGAGCCGCCATTATGCCACGCCAGGCGTTCAGAGTGCGTATCATCTTCCCTCCTTTCTATGGTTGAGAAACCATTTCTGTGCCGAATTCCACAAGAAAGCCACGGCAACAAGTATGATGAGATACAGCAACACCCACAACGGCGCCGCCACCTGGACATTGCAAATCCTGAACAAATCGACTGTAACCGCAAGCACTACCAGCTGCAGCATGAAGATTTCGTAACTGATATGTCCCAGCCATGTGGCAGGGGCAATGTTCACCACAGCCTGCAACATGGTACGCCTGCCGTCGGCAAGAGACACAGCCAGCAGCAGCAACGCGCAGAGCGAAAGTGTGAACGGCTCGCTGTTGAAACGGTCCAGGACACCGACGTATTGCAGCGTGAAAAACGCACCAATCGCCAGAATCAGACCAATCTCGGCAAGAACGGCCCTGGCGGAAGAAATATCCCTTAACCGTGCATATTTCCCTTGCCGGCAATTATCATACACCAGCCGGATTGCGATGCCCACCCCGAAGTCCACAAGCCGCATCGGCGGAAAGATGTAAACAAGCCAACTTTTCGGAGGTCCGGAAAGGAACGAGGACGCAGCCATGATAACCGCAAGAAGCCCGCCTAACGCCAGAAGACTCCGCCAAATTCCGGCACGCCGTATCCACCGCACCACCATAGGGAAGCAGAGATAGCAGAACATGATGGAACTCAGGAACCACGCCACACCGTTGAAACTGAAATAGACGCGGCGGATGGGAATCCAACTTTGAACCAGCAGGACCTGCGGCAAGAGACTCGCCCAGTGGTCGCAATCCTCTCCCTGGAAGAACTGGGAATAAAGAAACTTGAGCGAGAATAATAATACCAATATAATGTGAAGGGGATAGATACGCAGAAGCCTTCTTTTGAGAAAAGAAAGATAACCGCCGGTGTCAAGTTCCTGAAAATGATACTTTCCCGCAAGAGAGAAACCGCTGAGCATGAAGAACATACTCATGGCAAAACTCGTAAAGATGGCAAACACATAGTTATTAGTACCATGGAAAATCACCACGGCAACTATGAGCCAGCCTCGCAGGGATGTGAGAGAACGTATCATGAGCGGAAAAGATTGCGGAAATGTTTTGTCAACGGAATGGTGAAATACTTGCGGATGAACCATGAGAATGCGATGGCAAACGGCAGATAGAACCACGAAAGAACTCGGATATTAAGCAGATAATCGTCCATGAATCCGCCGCCAATCTTGTTCACTACTGGAATCACAAGGTAAGCCACAACGATTGAAACGGGTCCGCACAACAGGAAAAGTTCCAGACTGATACGTCCCAGGAAATTGACGGGACGCAGACTGAGGAAGCGCCCCACGACGCCTTCCCTGCCACTGAAACATTTTGTGGTGAGAACGATGGCAGTGGCTACGGGCCACCAGATTATCACACATGCGTAGATATTAATCCACCACACGCATATTCCCAACACCAGCAGCAGAACCACCACCGCAACTTCCGTAATCTCAATGAGATTGACATTGGCTGAACGCCAGAATGGACTGTCCTTCACCTTATTATAAACATGAAAGAGAATCATTCCCAGCACGAAGTCGCTCAGACGCAGCAACGGACAGACGTACATATAGATACGTCCCCACCCGTCGGTCAGGGGAGAAACCACAAGATAAATCAGCGCGGTGATCGACACCAGCAGGATTTTCGCTTTCAGCCCGAAATACTTCTGCAGTAAAGGGAACAAGAGGTAGCAAAGTACAAACGCACTCAGAAACCACGACACACCATTATAGCCGAAATAGAACTTCACATCGGGGACATAGGCCTGAACGAGTGCCACATTGGCTGCCAGCGAAAGGTTAACAAGTCCCCAGCCACGATGCCAGATGGCAAACACCAAATAAATTGCCAGAGCCAGCCAGTGAACCGCATATAGACGCAGCAACGCAGGAAGCAGCAGGCGCTTATAGGTTTGCTTCATGGGTCTTCTGTCATCACGTGGGTGATACATTTCCATGAAGAAGCCGCTCATGACAAAGAACAGCGAGATGGCGAACCAGCACGGCAGCCGAACCTCGTCGGAGCCATAACCGTTGTGCACGAAAAAAATTAGAACCATAGCCAGGCCACGCAGGCCAGTCAACGGGCGCACTTCAGTATGTCGGTCGAGATTTTCCATTATTCAATGGTCATTGCATAGTTAGTGTTAATACTGCGGCGTGTCCTTATCTTATATATGAGATTAACCACGGGGGTAAACAACGTGAGGATTGGAACCATGAGCCAGAGCGATGGCGCACGCAGCATCTTTGCCGCAGCGTTATATGCCCATACGCACAAGGCAACGGTCGCGATTTCCAGCACCGCAGCGCAAGCCAGGACAATCCAGTTCTGTGGTGAGCACAAAACAGCGAGCACAAGCGCAACAAGCCGCAGCACATAGATTGCCGACATCACTGCCTGAACCAGAAACTGCTTCTTCCTGACAAAGCGTGACGTGAAGTTTCTGCGCAGCTTCTGCTCCTTGAAGGCACGCGCCACATCGCCATGGTGGACCACGGCGGCGGTTCCCGGGGAAAAGTCGGCACGAGTGTTGCCTTTGCGGCACATTCTCTTGAGCCAAACGTCATCCTCGCCCCATTTCAGATTGGCGCAATAGGCATATCCACCCCGGTTGAAGAACCATTCACGCCTGAAGGCAAGGTTGTGGCTTGTGCCCCGATAAGGCTTTCCCTTGAGCGCGGAATTAAGGTACTGAGTGCCTGTCCGCACCTCGTCCCACGAACGGAAATACTTGCCCGGACCATGGTCTTCGCTGTGGTCGTAGTACGAATAACCAATCACCACGTCGGTTCCCGGCACGAAATTCGCTGCGATGGAACTTATCAGATTCTCGCTTTCGGGCTCGGAATTAGCGTTGGTGGTGATGATAATGTCGTGTTTCGCTGCTTTTACGCCAATCATCAGAGAAAGTTTTTTCCGCGACAGTCCATGCGCGTCGTGCGGAGTGAACGACATCCTCACCCGCGGATCAACAGCCATGAAATTGCTCACCACATCGCGGCTGCTGTCGAACGAGCCGTCGTCCACTACTATCACCTCAAGCGGTCCATCATATTTCTGGCTGAGCCACTGCGGCAGGTATTTCTCAAGGTAAGGAGCATCGTTGTGGGCATAGACGACGACCGAGACGCCACTGGCGGCGGTTTCGCCCGAAGATTCAGCACGTTCCTGTCTCTGCCAGTGTTTTCTCAGCCGGGCCACCCTGCTCCACTGCCACACGAGATATATCACAGCCAGCAGGAACGCCAATGCAAGCAGTCCCCACGAAGCCAAATTTGCGTCGATTGTGATAAAAGACAAATCAATCTTCATTGTAAAATCAAGATATTCAATATAATAGATACCCAAACCAATGCAGGCACCGGGAGGACATTCACCACACCAGTCCACGACTGCCCGGGAATCGGCAGGTGCAAAGTTAGTGATTTTTTAGTTAAACTCAAATCAGTCATTAGGGTTAAATCGCGTAATGGCATGGTGATTAATTGATTGTTGGAAACGCAGAAAAATATTATGGAGTTTAAAGAGAAAAAATGTTGTAATATTTTAAAGGTTTATATATCTTTGCAGTGTTATGAACGGAGTGGGAAAATTATATTTCAA
>JAGCVR010000145.1 GCA_017962285.1 Muribaculaceae bacterium
AATCGCATCGGTGAAAAAAAAGTTCAGTTTTTGAGCAAAGTTGGTGTATGTTTTGGTGATAATTAGTAACTTTGCAATTCAATATAAGGAAAACAGATAAAAGATATGTTACTTGAAAAGATAGAAGAACTGCGTGCCCGCGTGGCGGAGCTGAAAGCCGCCGATGAGGAGGCTTTGGAAGCCCTGCGGATAAAGTACCTGAGCAAGAAGGGTGAGATTTCACAACTGATGAACGAATTCCGCACTGTTCCGGCGGAACAGAAGCGTGAATTAGGGCAGAAAATCAACGAACTCAAGAACCTTGCCACAGCACGTTTCGCCGAACTTAAAGAAGGCTTCAAGGCACAGGAAAAGCAGGCCAGCAAGATTGACATAACCCGTCCGGCGGCTCCCGTGGAACTGGGAACCAGGCATCCGATATCGCTTGTGCGCAAGCAGATTATCGACATCTTCTCGCGGATTGGGTTCACCATTGCCGACGGTCCGGAAGTGGAAGATGACATGCATGTGTTCACCATGCTGAATTTTGCTGCCGACCATCCGGCCCGCGACATGCAAGACACGTTCTTCATCAGCACCAATCCCAGTGATGTGACAAAGAATGTGGTGCTGCGCAGCCACACCAGTTCGGTGCAGTCGCGCGTGATGGAGCGCACTCAGCCTCCCATCCGCATCATCTGCCCCGGGCGTGTATACCGTAACGAGGCAATAACCGCCCGTGCCCACTGCTTCTTCCACCAGATTGAAGGACTGTATATAGACAAGAATGTGTCGTTTGCCGACTTGAAGCAGGTGCTTCTCTATTTCGCCCAGGAGCTATTCGGTCCCGAAACCAAGATACGTCTGCGCCCGTCCTACTTCCCGTTTACCGAGCCGAGTGCCGAGATGGATGTCTCGTGCATGCTATGCGGCGGCAAAGGTTGCAGTTTCTGCAAGAACACCGGCTGGGTGGAAATCCTGGGTTGCGGGATGGTGGATCCCAATGTGCTTGAAGCATGCGGAATCGATAGCACGGTGTATAGCGGCTATGCATTCGGAGTGGGGGTGGAACGCATCACCAACCTGAAGTATATGGTGAAAGACCTGCGAATGTTCTCAGAGAACGATGTCCGTTTCCTTGACGAATTTGTGGCGGCTAAATAGTCCTTTTCGCATTTAATGACAATAAAAGAAAGATATGCCGCAGTGCTTGCCCACTTTGAACAGGCAATGCCACTGGTAACTACTGAACTCACTTACGAAAGTGAGTTTCAGTTGCTTGTGGCGGTGGTGCTGTCGGCTCAATGTACCGATAAGCGGGTGAATATGGTTACACCGGCTCTTTTCGTCGCATATTCCACTCCTCAAGCCATGGCTCAGGCTTCGGTTGAGGATATTTTAGGGTATGTGAAAAGTGTGTCGTATCCGAACAGTAAGGCGGCTCATCTGCAGGCTTTGTCGGCAATGATTGTGGATAAATACGGCGGTGAGGTGCCGCGCACGATGGAAGAACTGGTGAAACTGCCAGGTGTGGGGCGAAAGACTGCCAACGTGATGCTTGCCGTGGCTTTCGGACAAAGCGCCATTGCCGTTGATACCCATGTGTTCCGTGTGGCTAACCGCACAGGACTTGCCGTGGGCAAAACTCCTCTTGAGGTGGAACAGGGGCTGATGAAGCGCATTCCGGCAGAGAAACGTGCCGATGCCCATCACTGGCTTTTGCTTCACGGCCGGTATGTGTGCAAGGCTCAGCGCCCCGACTGCATGAACTGCGGCATTGCACAGTGGTGCAAGAAGTTTTTGAGTGAAAAGAGGAAGTAATCGGGCTGCGCCCGAGGAAGTGAAAAATGGAGTAATGCGCGGGGCGCAGGAAGTAAAAGAGGAATATTCACTTTTAACTTCACCTTTAACTTCACCTTTAACTTCATTGAGCGTCAGCGAATTAACTTCACCTTTAACTTTACCTTTAACTTCACCTTTAACTTCATTTTTAACTTCAAGCATGAGTGAATTAACTTCAATAAAAATAATACGATATGGGAAAAAGTTATGTGTTTTTAGCCGATGGCTTTGAAGAGATTGAAGCCATGACAACTGTGGATGTGCTTCGCCGTGCCGGAATGGACGTGGTGACGGTGAGCATAACCGACTCTTATCAGGTGGACGGTGCCCACGGAGTGCCTGTGGTTGCCGACGGATTGATTTCTGAAATGTCCTTTGACGATGCCCGGTGGCTGATACTGCCCGGTGGAATGCCTGGAGCGAGCAATCTGGCATCATGCGAACGCCTGTGCTACATGCTCGTGGAACAGAACAACAGAGGTGGGGGAGTGGCAGCCATCTGCGCTTCGCCCAGTGTGGTACTTGGCCCGCTCGGTATCCTTCAGGGACGTAACGCCGTGTGCTATCCAGGCATGGAAGCCGGAATGGAAGGCGCAAAGCTTGTGCGCCAACATGCAGTGAAGGATGGGAAGGTAATTACGGGCATGGGACCTGCCAGTGCCTCTACATTTGCGCTTGCCATTGCCAGAGCAACGATGGGTGAGGAAACCGCTGATGCCGTAGCGAAAGGAATGTTGCTAGCATAGTAGGACTAATCCTGAAATATATAATTAAAGCCCCGATTCAAATATGAACCAGGGCTTTGTTTTATACTGTTGTCTCAATGTTTAGAACAGATAGACTGCCGAAATGGTCCAGCAACGGTTCTTGGCATCGTGATTGTCGAGAACTCGTGTGTTGAGGGCATTTCCAATGCTGAACGTGTAGCTTGCGCTGACCTGAACACGCTGGAACAGTTCCGCGCCTACACCTGCACGAAGCCCCAGGTTAAACGTGCTGCAGTCCAACACATCGTTGACCTTACTGTGTCCTGCAAGGAATGAAAACACCGGACCGGCATAAACCATCGGAGCCACTATGGTCTCAATGCCATTGAGGTTGCGATATTTGAATTTCAGGCTGATAGGAATATCGATGTAGTGGAGAAGCACCTGCTCGTTGCCCAATCCCTGACTACGCCACGCCTCACGGTCACCGAAGTGCAACCGGCTGCTCCGCATCGTGTAGAGCAACTGGGCTTCGAAGCCGAATCCCACGCCAGGCATCATCAGTTCACCCATAATACCTGCGGTGGCACCGATGCCACGGTCAACAGGGAAGATGTCCTGTTGCTTGAAGTGAATTTCATTGAGGTTGACACCCGCCACAATTCCCCAGCGCGACCCCTGGGCATTGGCATCGATAGCTGTGAACAATACTATAAAAACTGCTGCAAGCAGAAAAAACTTCTTTGTCATAGTTACTCTGTACTTTTGTAGGTGCAAAATTACAAAAAAACTCTTTTCAAACAAATAATTAATTGGTTAAAACCTTTTGAGCAGGAAGAGTTGGAGATTTTTTTGTCGAGGGTTGCGCTTACAAAAAAATCCCCCGACACTCATTGCATCGGGGGATTATGTCTGTTAGATAATTCGATTCTTAGAACAGATAAGCGGCGGTAATAGTCCAGTATTTGTCCTTACTGGTCTCGTTCGTACTGAAGCCGGATATTTTTTCAATGGCTTTGTTGAGTCCGAAGCTGTAGGAAGCTGCAATCTGTACGTGCTTCATGAGTTCGAAGCCGAAACCGATGTTCCAGGCGGTGTTGAAGCTCTTGTTCTTCCAGGTGAGAGATGTGCCGTCTTCCGAAGTGCCTTCTTTCTTACTCAAAAGGATTGAGAAGTCTGGACCGGTCGTAATAAACGGTGAGAACACGTTTCCGCTTCCCAAGAAACTGAGTTTGTACTTCAGGTTGATGGGGATGTCGATGAAGTCGCGTTTGAATTGTGCGCTTCCATCGGTGATTTCGCTATTGCGATGAGCGTAAAGCAACGAAGCGTCCACGCATAGTCCAACCACAGGGATGCCGATTTCGGTCATTACACCGCCGGTGAAACCTGCGCGATTGTTTGTGCTCAGGATTTCTTTGTCAAAACTGAGTTTGTTAATTGCCACACCAGCCTTAACACCAAAACGAACTTGTGCTGATGCAGGAGCAAAAGCAACTGCAGCCACGATGGCTATTGCCAGAATTCTTTTGAAAATTTTCATAATGAATGATTTTTTATGGTTGTTACAATAATATTCTGTCTGCAAATCTATGCAAAAAATAGTTAATGAGCAAATTTTATCTCATTTCTTGAAGTGTGAAGTGTGGTTTAAGTCGGTTTTTCAGGCTTGGCAGGAGGTCAGCGTCACATTCAATAGTCATGGAACAAGTATTGTTGAAATCCTGAGAAATAATGCGAATGTTCTCAGATTTTACGATTTTCATTACTTCGTTCATGGCGAGGTAGGGGAATGCGAAAGAGAATTGTGCCTGTTCGTGACATTCGATTATTTCTCCTGTCTCGATGGCTGCTCTCGCTGCCTGGCGATAGGCTTCGATAAGACCTGATGTTCCCAGCTTTATTCCACCAAAGTATCGAACCACAGCAATTACGATGTTTGTTAGTCCGAAGGAATTGATCTGACCGAGAATTGGGCGTCCGGCAGTACCGCTTGGCTCGCCGTTGTCGCTCGACAGGAATTCCTCTCTTGCCGTGCCAATCATGTATGCCCAGCAACAATGCCGCGCATCGTGATAGCGGTTTGCGATTTCTTTGATTCTTGCTTTAGCCTCATCGGCACTCGACACGGGTATGGCGAAGGAAATGAATTTGCTCATCTTTTCCTTGTAGATGCCTTGCGAGGTGGCTTTTATGGTTTTGAAGAAATCCATGTCACTGAGGTCTCGGAACGAAGGTGATGTGTGCCCGGCAATGCGTGCCCCCATCGTTGTCGATGGAAAAATAATAGTCAAGAGGCGCTTCCTCCTGTTTGCTGATGGTGACTTCCTCGCCACACCTTGTCTCTTTGGTGAAGGCGATTTCAAGGCGTTTCACCATATTGGCATCGTGAAACGAAAGCGGGAAGCTGTTCAGGAACAGTTCCACATAGCGCGTGGTGTTCACGTGGCGGTTGAAGTCGCATTCGCAGTAGGCAAAAGTGTGATCTTGTGTCTCGGTGGGAGAGGTCACCGTCCTGAGCCGCCCTTGCGGAGCTATGGGGCAAGGCTTTTCTGATATGTTCTCGCGGATATAGTTCAGCCTTGAGATGTCGGCGCTCTCGCGGGTGTTGAAATCAATCACCATCCAGATGGTGCGTACGTAGCCGACGGGTTCGCCGCGGTGATTGCGGATTTCCATGTTCCTTTGCGAGAACAAGCGGTTATAGCCTTCGATCCAGGTGGTGAAGGAGTATTCTTCGTTTACTCTCGGGAACGATTCCATCTCGACCGTGACTCGCGTAAGCACCCACACTTGATTGTCCATTATCAGTGTGGCGTATCCCACACCCCATGAATTAGCATGCAGGGTGGCTATCTCAATCACGCGATTGAGAAGCATGGGAATGGGCAGCTCTGCCTGTGGATTGCACTCACCGGCGGCGAGATAAAAAGATTTGGTGAATTCCTTGAGCATTGACGGAAGATTTTAGCTGATTTTTTGCAAAGATATAGAAAATGAGTGAAAAATAATTGCTTATATGAAAAAATGTATTACCTTTGCATTGCAATTAAGCGAAAAAGTCATGTTATTTTTTCCGCTATTCAGGCGGAATATATTCAAATCAGTATTCTATATCAAGTTTTTTAATTTGCGAAATTATTTCTCATAATTATGCGCTGTGGTGTGTGGCGAATTTTGCGCTGCACAAGGATGTTTTTGTGTGAACGGCTCATAAACCGTGAGAATACAATAAAGAAATAATTATGTATAACATTAATGATCTTAACGCCAAGAGCGAGGCCGAATTGAGAAGTATCGCCCAGGAAATGAATATTAAGAAAGCGAACCAGATGTCGCAGATGGATCTGGTGTTTGCCGTACTCGACCAGCAGGCAATCGTTGAGTCGCAGAATGCGCCGGCAAAACGCCGCCGTGGCCGTCCAAAAAAAGAAGAGACAAAAACTCGTGCTAAAGACGAGAAAACCGACAATAAAAAAGAAAGCGAACCGGCCAAGAAAGAAGAGCCGAAGTCAGAACCTGTCAAGGCAGATGCTTCAGAGCAGAAACCTGCGCAGAAGAAGCGCCCACGTATTGCGAAGCAGCAGGTGACGGAAGAACAAAAAGCAGCCGAGCCGAAGAAGAAAGACGAGGTAGCTGAGGTGAAGGCCGAAACGGAAACGGCTAAACCTGCAGAAGAACCCAAAAAACAAG
>JAGCVR010000146.1 GCA_017962285.1 Muribaculaceae bacterium
ATTATGCCGTCGTTAACTATCACCTCGCCGTCGTAGATTTCGCGGCGCTTGACATCAACTATATGACCTATAAATTTAGTTTCCATTTTCTTGGTTTTTAAGTGTTTATCTGAGTTTTAAAAAGCGGTCGTCACAGCCATGGTGACAAACGCCTGACAAGGTTTATCATTCTTTAGGATTTCTTTGCCACATAGTCCATGTGAACTTTCTCCCATGAAATATCTCCATTCTGCGACACATTCACTCTCACAAGATAGTCGCCGGGCTTGGGATTGTTGCGCTCACTCATTGAATCGAGAGTGAGATAGGTAACCAGATTGTACTCACGTTCATCCCAGGCGTGCACATGGCCCATGAACACAATGGTGGCGTTCCAGCGCTCGAACTGGTCGAGAAGGAAGAACATCTCCTCGCGGGCAAACGTGGACGCAAACTGCATTCTCGACGGACGGAATATGTTGGTGTGGCTGAACACGAAGGTGTAGCGATAATTGTACTCTCCATCGAGAACACCCTGATTAATCAGTTCAATCTGCTTCTTGCCAAGCGTGCCGCTGGCAGTATCCAGGAAGATGAAGTGGTCGTAGATGGGTTCGCCAAGCACATTATCCACTTCGATGTCGAACTCATAGAACGATGAATTGAATATGTTGCACCACAGTGCCCATCCGTTGTGCGTAAGGTCGTGATTACCTACCACCGGGAAGAACGGGAATGTAATGCTCTCATAGGTCCTTCCAAAAGATTTGTCGGAATCCTTGCGGTACCAGAGGCCGTCGTCCTCGTTGAATTCGTAGTATTTCATCACATAGTCGTAGTGCGCTCCACGCAGGGCATTCTCAAGGTTGATGTAGTAATCCGCCTTCGTATCGGCAATGTCGCCAAGATGTGCAATGAACAGATCTTTGTGTTCCAAACTGATATTAATCATCTCGTTGAAACGTCCGAGGTCATCGGTTATATGACTGTCGGCTCCCACGAGAAAGGAATATCCCTCTTCGCCCACCTGAGAAAGCTCTTCGTCGAGTTTTTCCTCGATATTGTTCTGCTGATAGTACTTGTAGGACATTTCCACGCGGTCTTCAACGGCAGTTCCAGCCATGAGGACACCTTGCGGACTCACTTTCTCGCACGAAGTCTGAGCAAGTGCCAGTGCCATTAAGGCTACTAAAGATATATATTTTGTTTTCATAAGAATTACCATTTATATTTCAATCCAACTTTTACCGAACCCTCATATTTACTTGCCAGCTGGCTAATTGAACCTGCCGGACGAATGTTGAACTCGCCGAACAGACGCCACTGGTCCTTAACCTTGGCATACCAGCGGATGCCCCAGTTGATGTTCCAGTTCTCATAATAGAACTCATCGTAGTTACGGAAGAAAAGTCCCACGTTCCAGGGGTTGCTCCTGTGGCGGATGTTTGCGCCAAACCCGAAGGTGAGTGTCAGTGGCTCGGTGTAGCCCGAACCGTTGCTGAACCTGCCGTGGGTGTGGATGTGAATGAGCGATTCGCCGAGGCGAATATCAACGTAGGCACTTTCCCACGTCGCGGCAAGGTTGAAGATTGTCTCTGTCGCCCCCCAGCGGCTGTAACGGTTCAGCATGAACTTGCCGTCGAAATAGAGGTGTCCGTACTTCACCGGCAGACGATAACCTCCCGTTACGTCGAACGAGTAAAGCTGTTTCCAGAACTGCATCTGCATATCTCCGCCCACATGCCAGCGGGGTGTGAGGTGGCGCGTATAGGAACCGGCGAAACCGCCGAATGCCCCCGACACGACGTTGTCTCCCGCAACGATGTAGCCCGACACTTCGTTCTTGTGGTCGCCATCGAACTGATGCTCACCGCAATAGGCCTGGGCATAAACCACGACCGATGCGGTTGCCATCATCAAAAATAACAGTAATTTCTTTATCATAATCGTTTTGAAATGAGTATCTCATAAATTTGGAAGTACAAAATTAGAATAATTTTTCCGAAAAAAATGTAATTTTATTTGAAAAAGTTCATGTTGCGTTTCATATAAAACGCTTTTTTTGATGTTCCGGATTTTTTTATATCTTTGTGGTTTATTACATATATTAATTAGAGATTTCTTAGTTCACAAACACTTTTTCATCTATGAGCGCAAGCATAAACAAATGGCGAATCGACGACAGCGCCGAGCTTTACAACATCAAAGGATGGGGACTTAAATACTTCTCAATCAACGAAAAAGGGCACATGGTGGTAACACCTCGGCAGAGCTGCGTGCCGGTGGACCTGGTGGACGTAATGGACGAATTACATTCGCGCAACATCACGGCTCCCACCCTGTTGCGTTTCCCCGACATTCTCGACAACAGAATCGAAAAAATTTCGAGCTGCTTCAAAAAAGCCGCAAAAGAATACGATTACAAAGCCCAGAACTTCATCATCTACCCCATTAAGGTGAACCAGATGCGGCAGGTGGTGGAAGAGATAGTGAGCCACGGAAAGAAATTCAACATAGGCCTCGAAGCCGGCTCAAAGCCCGAACTTCATGCCGTGCTCGCCGTGAACATGAAAGACTTCACAGAGAATTCTCTCATCATCTGCAACGGATATAAGGACGAGAGCTACGTGGAACTGGCTCTGCTCGCGCAAAAGATGGGGCGCAAGATCTATCTCGTGGTGGAAAAGCTCAACGAACTGCAACTCATCGCCAACGTGGCACAGAGGCTTGGCATTAGCCCAAACATAGGTATGCGCATCAAGCTCTCGAGCAGCGGCAGCGGAAAGTGGGAAGAATCAGGCGGCGACAGGAGCAAGTTCGGACTGAACACCAGCGAACTGTTCTCTGCCCTCGATTTCCTCAAGGAGCACGGAATGACCGACTGCCTTAACCTCATCCACTTCCACATAGGAAGCCAAATCACCAAAATTCGCCGCATAAAGAACGCCCTCCGCGAGGCGTCGCAATTCTATGTGCAGCTGTCGAAACTCGGTTTCAGCATCGAATTCCTCGACATCGGCGGCGGACTGGGCGTGGACTACGACGGAACACGCAACAGCGCCAGTGAAAGCAGCATGAACTATTCCATTCAG
>JAGCVR010000014.1 GCA_017962285.1 Muribaculaceae bacterium
ATTTAATTCAGAAAACACAAGTAGGGGAGGCAGTTTTATTAGTTTTCTGCCTCCTTTTTCTGTGTTCTTGAAAATGATTTATATATTTGGCGCATATTGTAAAAAATGTCTGATTATGAAAAAGATTACTTTCCTCTTTATGATTGCCCTGATGTGGCTGGGCGCAAGTGCCGGTGACCTGGTGATTCGCAACGGGAGTTACAACGTGGCAGCCCGTTTCGACGGCAACATCGTGCGCAACGGCAGCTACAACATAGTGGCGCGTATCGATGATAACAACGTTCGTGATGGAAGTTACAACATTGTGTTGCGCTTCGACGGCAATACAGTGCGCGATGGCAGTTACAACATTGTGGCTCGCATTGACGGAGACGTAATTCGCAATGGCAATTATAACATAGTGGGCAGGATTGACGGGAAGAATCTCCGCGATGGAAACTATAACATAGTCGCAAGGTCCGACGAGAACATTACGGCTCGTCAGGCGGTGATTCTTCTGCTGGTGGTGGGCGTCAGATAGTTCCAACTTGTAGCATAAAAAGAACCCGAATCGATTTTTTTCGGTTCGGGCTCTTTTTTATTGTTTCACGAAGTCGAGTGTTACCCCGGTCTTGCTCACAGAGATAACGGCGGGGCAACCTTCAATGAGCGGATAGTTGTGATTCTCATCGTGTCCGGTGGGGAAGTCGTAGCAGATGGGTATATCGTAAGGTTTTACGTATTCATCGAGCATCTCGAACACATTGGCATATCCGCGCGAAGGCGGGCAGTCGTCGAAACGCCCTACGATGAGGGCCTTTATCTTCGACAGAACTCCCCGCAGAATCAGATACTGGAACATACGGTCGATTTTTGCGTAGCTTTCGCCCACATCTTCAATGAACAGGATTACATCGTTTTCTGCGAGAAATTCATCATTCAGGAAGTCAAATGGTGAACCGGCGAGGTCGCCGTAAACCGACATGTTTCCACCGATTAGTATGCCCGCAGCCTCACCCTCATGGTTGAGTTCGTGACCGGCAAAATGGTAGTGTGGAAGATCGCCCAGGAGGATATTTTTCAAGACGATGCTTGCTGAATCATTACCTTTTGTGTCGGCGAGCCTGCCGCACATATTGGCGTGTATGCCCATGTTGCCAGCCATCACCTCGGCGCTGAGATAGCCCGTGATGTCGCTGTAACCGATAATCCATTTCGGGTAGCGAGCAAGAGAGTCGGGGTGCAGCAGTGCCAGTACGTTGGCGGCGCCATATCCGCCGCGGGTGGATAAGATAGCTTTTATTGACGGGTCGCGCAGGGCGCGCATGAGTTCGTCTCGCCGCAGTTCGGGAGTGCCGGCGAATGTGCGGTAGCTTGCGAGAACGTTTTCGCTTACTACGGGAGTGAATCCCCACTGTTCAAGGGCTTTTGCGCCACTTTCGGGGACATGATTCTTCGGTGTGCTCGACAGCGAAAGAATCGCAATGGAATCCCCGGGCGCTAAAAACGGGGGCGCAACGGGAGCCTTGGCTTGTGAACAAACTGTGATTAGGGAGAATAGAAGGGTAAGTAAGTAAAAACGTTTCATCTCAGTTATGTTTTATGCTTTGGATGTGAATCATGAACCTTTGCCGGTGAGTGTGATAAGAGGAACGAGCATTTCCTCCATAGAGATGCCGCCGTGTTGGAATGTGTCGGCATAGTATTGTACATAGTGGTTGTAGTTGTTGGGGTATGCGAAGAAATCCCGGTTGGTGGCAAAGATGTAGTTTGTGGAGATGTTTGGAACCGGCAGCCCGAACCGTTTGGGATTCTTGATTTCATACACCTGTTTTGGGTTGTAGGCGAGGTTTTTGCCAAGTTTGTAACGGAGGTTGGTGTTGGTGTTCTTGTCTCCCACCACTTTGATGGGGTTGTCCACGCGGGTTGTGCCGTGGTCGGTGGTGAGCACCACTTTGCATCTACGGGTGGAAATCTGTCGGAAGATTTCTCTCGCGTATGAGTTGCGGAACCACGATTCGGTGAGCGACCTGTAGGCATTGTCGGTATTGGCAAGTTCGCGTATCATCTTCGATTCAGTTCGTGCGTGCGATAAGATGTCCACAAAGTTAAGCACCAGCACGTTAAGGTCATAATCGTCGAGGTTCGAGAAGTTCTGCAGCAGTTTTTCTCCACCTGTGGCATCGTTCACTTTGTTGTAGGAGAAGCGGTCGTGCCGGCGATACCGCTCAATGAGCGTGCGTATCAGCGGCTCCTCATTCACGTTTTTCCCCAATTCCTCGTCTTCATCTATCCAAAGGTCGGGGAAGATACGTTCAATGTCAATTGGGAGAAGACCGGAGAAGATTGCGTTGCGTGCATACTGGGTTGCTGTGGGGAGGATTGTTGTGTAGAGTTCTTCGGAGTCGATGTTGAAGTTGTCGGCAAGCAGAGGACTGATGCTTTTCCACTGGTCAAGCCTGAAATTATCGATTACCACAAAGAACACTTTTTCTCCTTTGTTTAGAAGGGGGAACACACGGGTCTTGAATATCTCATCGCTCCGCAGGGGATGCTCGTCGGATGTGATCCATTTCTCATAGTTCCGGCGGACAAACTTGCAGAAGGCGCTGTTTGCTTCCAGTTTCTGCATCCTCAGCAGATTGTCTAAATCGGTGTCGGCATTGCTCAGAAGCAATTCCCAGCGAACCAGAGTGTTGTAGAGCTCATACCAGTGCTCAATGGAGGAAGCATTGTTTATCTGCTGACTTATTCTCATGAATTCCTGCTGATAGTCGCTTGAGGCTTTCTTCTTCACCAAAGCGCCGCTGTGCAGGTTTTTCTTAATCGACAGCAGAATCTGATTGGGGTTGACGGGCTTGATGAGGTAGTCGGCTATTTCGCTGCCGATAGCCTGGTTCATGATGTTCTCTTCCTCGCTCTTGGTGATCATAATCACCGGCACGTTGGGCTGCAGGATTTTTATTCTCTGCAGGGCTTCAAGGCCGGAGATGCCCGGCATGTTCGAGCTGGTCCGGGAGCTCAGCGAAAACGG
>JAGCVR010000147.1 GCA_017962285.1 Muribaculaceae bacterium
AGGCTCAGCGTCAGCAGCAGGCCATGCTTCGTGAACAGGAGAAGCGTAATGCCAAGAAACGCAGATAAAACTAACAACAATAAATTGCAACATAATTATGGTAAATGAGTTTGTGAATTTAATACATCGTCACGCGCGCCGTTATGGCGAGCGCGAGGCGTTGCGTTACAGGAATTTCGAAAGTGGTGAGTGGGAATCGCTCTCGTGGCAAGACTTCGAACGTGATGTGGAACGCGCCGCCCTGGCAACGATTTTGGCAGGAGTTCAGGAGCATGGCAAGGTGGCTGTATTTACCAATAATTGCCCCGAAGTTCTGATTACTCATTTTGCCGCATTTTTCAACCGTGCGGTTCCTGTGCCTATCTATGCAACCAGCAGTCGCGACGAAGTGGCATATATCATTAATGATTCCGGTGCCACGGTCTTGTTCGCGGGAGACCAGCGTCAGTACGACATCGCCCGCCAGGCGAGGAACTCGTGTGAGGGATTGAAGCAAATAGTAACACTTAATCCGCTCGTGAAATACGAAGAGGGTGATGATGAAACAATAACATGGGCGCAATGGCTCGCTACTGCCGAACGTGCCGACGACAAGCTTAAGACCGATTTGCTAAAGCGGCAGATTGAGGGGGACCCGAACGACTTGATGTATCTCATCTACACTTCGGGCACAACAGGTGTTCCAAAAGGTGTGATGCTGAGTCACAGCAACATGTGCGCCGCCATGGACAATCACGTGCGCCGAATGCCGTTCCTTGACCCCAAGAATGACATATCGCTAAGTTTCCTGCCTTTCAGCCATATCTTTGAACTTGGCTGGACAATGGTGTGCCTGTGGAGCGGGATACGTGTGGCAATTAATTATGACCCACACGATATTCAGCGTGCTGTCCGTGACATAAAGCCGAACTATATGTGCAGCGTGCCCAGATTCTGGGAGAAGGTATATACCGCAATAATGGACAACCTTGCAACGGCAAAACCTGTGGTGAAACTTCTCATTAAACGTGCCATCTCGGTGGGTAAATCCAGAAATCTGAAATACATCAGGCTTGGAAAAAGTGTACCGATGCTTCTGGAAAAGGAATATCAGTATTACGAAAAGAAAGTGTATTCCAAATTACGCCACGCGATAGGGGTTGATAACCCGAAAATGTATCCCACCGCCGGAGCCATGCTTAGCGATAACATCACGGAACTGTTGAGGGCCGTGGGTATCGACATCACCATTGGATACGGCCTGAGCGAGACTAACGCGTCGGTGAGCTTCTATCCGCTGACCGGATGGGAACTGGGTACTGTGGGCCAGCCGATTCCCGATGTGGAGGTTAAGATTGGCGACAACAACGAGATTCTGGTGAAAGGACCCACGGTGATGCAGGGCTACTATAATATGCCGGAGGAGACAGCACGGGTGCTTGAACCCGACGGCTGGTTCCACACCGGAGACTGTGGCGAAATCACCGCGACCGGGCAACTGGTGCTGACCGAACGCCTCAAGGACATGTTCAAGACGAGCAATGGCAAATACATAGCGCCACAGGTGCTGGAGACAATGCTCGGTCAGGATAAGTACATTGAGCAAGTGGCTGTGATAGGAGACGGGAAGAAATATGTCTCGGCTTTGATAGTACCGTCGTTCGATGAGCTAAAGGCTTTTGCGGAAAAGAAGAATATTGAGTGCAGAACCAACGAAGACCTGGTGAACAACGAAGAAATCCGTTCAATGATAGAACAGCGCATTAACGGCTATCAGAGCGACTTGGCTTCCTACGAGCAAATCAAGCGTTTTGTGTTGCTTCCACGTCCGTTTACCATGGAAAGCGGAGAACTCACAAATACTCTGAAAATCAAGCGTGCTGTGATAAACAAGCGATATGCTAAGCTGATCGATGCCATGTATGCAGCCGATTTCAGAAAGAAACAGGAACAGGATTTATGATAACAACCGAGCAATTAAAGGAATTACAAGACCGGGTTTCGGCGCTTTTCCGCTATCTGGACATAGAGAACAAGAAGGTGGAGGTGGAGGAAGAAGAGCTCCGCACCCATGTTCCCGATTTCTGGCAGGACCAGAAAGCGGCAGAGGCTCAGATGAAAAAAATCAAGTTGCTTCACTTCTGGATCGACAGCTGCACCGAGGTGCAGGGTGCCGTGGATGAAGTTGCGATAGGGTTCGATTTCGTCAAGGAAGGAGTAATAGAAGAGAAAGAACTGGATGCTCTCTATGCGACTGCCCTCGACAAGACCGAGAAACTTGAACTTCGGAACATGCTGCGCCATGAGGAGGACAAGATGGACGCCATCCTGAAAATCAATTCGGGCGCCGGCGGCACCGAAAGTCAGGACTGGGCATCGATGCTGATGCGCCTTTATCTTCGGTGGTGTGAGCGTCATGGTTACAAAACGTCGATTGAGCACATGGTCGATGGTGATGAGGCTGGATTGAAGAGTGTTACAATCAGCATAGAGGGCGCTTTCGCCTACGGATATCTCAAGAGTGAGAACGGCGTGCACCGCTTGGTGCGTGTGTCGCCCTACAATGCTCAGGGAAAACGCATGACATCGTTTGCATCGGTGTTTGTTACACCGCTTGTGGACGACACAATCGAAATAACACTCGACCCGGCATGTATTTCGTGGGATACTTTCCGCAGCGGCGGTGCTGGCGGTCAGAATGTGAACAAGGTGGAAAGCGGTGTCCGTGTCCGTTATCAATACAAGGACCCCTATACAGGTGAGGAAGAGGAAATCCTGGTAGAAAACACCGAGACCCGCGACCAGCCCAAGAACAAGGAGAATGCCCTGCGCAACCTTAAGTCGATTCTTTATAACAAGGAACTTGAGCACCGGAGGGAGGAGCAGCGTAAGATTGAGGATTCAAAGAAAAAAATAGAGTGGGGGAGCCAGATACGCAGCTATGTGTTCGACGACCGCCGTGTGAAAGACCACCGCACCAATTATCAGACCAGCGATGTGGGCGGCGTGATGGATGGTGACATAGATGAGTTTATCAAAGCATATCTCATGCAATTCTCGGAGGAATAAAACGGATTGATTATGGCTGAATTGGAGCATTTGACAATAGTGAAGGTGGGCAGCCGTGTGGTTGAAGACAAAACGGCATTAAAACGGTTCATAACAGACTTTTCTACTATCAAGGGTTTGAAAATGCTTGTTCACGGTGGAGCACTGAGCACGATGATTGCCGGCAAAATGGGCATATCGCCTAAAGTCGTGAACGGCACGGAAGTCGTGGACAGCGCAATGCTGGATGTGCTGACGATGGTCAACGGAGGACTGGTTAACCGGCGCTTCGTGTCGTTGCTCCAGTGGCACAAGGTGAACGCATCTGGTTTCACCGGTGCCGACATGAATCTTGTGACGTGCGTGAGGAAAGATCCTAAGGGTAAAGACCTAAGGGCCACTATCAAACAGGTGAACGTGACACAGATTGCCCGTTTACTCTCTGATGGGATAACCCCTGTACTTGCTTCTCTTGCCCATGACGGTCGGGGAAACCTGCTCGATGTAAATACCGACGATTTGGCTTGCGAGATAGCCAAGGCTATGACACTCAGATATGATGTGCGGCTTGTGTTCTGTTTTGAGCGGAAAGGGGTGCTGATGAATGAGCGAGATCCCGACAGCGTGATAGCCTCGCTGCGCCGCACTCAGTATAAGTCTCTGCGCGAGATGGGAATTATAGGCGATGGAATAGTGTCCAAGATCGAAAATGCCTTTTATGCCACCGCTCACGGGGTGAAGGAAGTGATAATAACCGACGCGGCGCATGTGAGCAACATGCAGGCCGGAACACATATTCGCGATTAAAAATAAGAAGAGAATGAGAATCTGGAAAAGCATTAAAGACTGGCTGCGTGAAAACGATGTTTTCAGCATCGACCATCTCATGGTGTGCCTTATTGTGGCATTGCTCTGCATACTGCTCGGCTGGCTGTCGCTGAATTTGAGCCTGTTCAGTCCTGTAAAGCGGGCGTTTGACGATTTTGCCATGACCGATGTTTATTATGAGATGCACAGTCGTCCCGACAAGGAAATGAATAACGATATTGTGCTCGTGGACATGACCGAACTGGTGAGCCGTGGTGAGATTGCCGATGTCATTGACAGCATAAATGCCTGTGAGCCTAAGGTGCTCTTGGTGGATTTGATATTTCAGCATGAAACTGAACATCCGCTGGATGACGCAAAAATAGCCGAAGTTGAAGGACGTGTGAAAAATGGCGTCTTTTCATGCAAATTGACGGATTATAGCGAAAGTAAGAAACAATTCAGTAACGTCGTCTATTCGTTTTTCAAGGACTATGCATCCAATGTGGACTGGGCATATTCGAACGTTCACGAAAAACGTGCGGCAGGGTGTGTGCGCGAATTCTCCCTATCTCAAAACAGTGTGGATGGTCCCATGTATTCAATACCTTATTTAGCCGCATGCAAGTATCGGGACATAAAACCGACGCAGGCCGATTACAATATGCGCATTATTGTTTTCGACGATACCGATTTTCCCGAGGTCAACCATAAGGATGTGATGAAAAACAAGAACATCCTCAAGGGCAAGATTGTGCTTCTGGGAACAATGCACGAGGAAGCCGACATGCACATCACCCCAATTGGAAAGATGCCGGGGATGAAGCTTCAGGCTTACTCCATTATCTCTTATATGGAGCACCCCAATGTGAGGGTGATGAGCCTGAAATGGAGTTTGATTCTGGCGTTCATTGTGAGTTATTTGTCGGCATGGATGGGGCTAATGCTTAAACGGAAGTTCCCGAACACCTATCTGCATGTGATAAAAGTTTATTACTTTATGCTAGCCGCTCTTCTTGTGTGGGCAGGGTTCATCTGTTTCATGAAATTCGACTATAACATACAGTTGCTCTATCCGTTGCTTGCGGCGGCCCTTGTGGAAGAGTCCCGTCATCTGTATAAGTGGTTGATAAGTTATCTGAGTTCTCACAATAAATTGAAGATTGCCAAGAAATCTGTTTATGCGGTTAAATAATAGGATATTAATACTTGTGACATTATTGCTGACTGCCGGCAATATGCTCTTTGCTACTGTTCAGCCAGGTGCCGAGCGATTGCTCAGGCGCGGGAATTCGGCTTATGATTCAG